>NZ_JBYSZM010000002.1:0-57952 GCF_058787155.1 Sphingobium sp. FW305-3-2-15-F-TSA7
CCCACATATATCGCGCTTCCCGCTGCCCCATGGGACTTCCACCGCAAGGCAGCTCTTCGTGAACTACCCATTGGAGGTCCCTTGAGTTGCACAAGCATCATAGCGCGCTGGGGCTAGCGACCGCCCTTCGTCCGGTTCAGCCGGTCACGCTCATTCGTCCGCACGCCGCAGAGCGTGCCGCCCGCTTCTTCGTGGAGAAGTTTCCGGGGCGGTCACTCTATGCGGTCAAGGCGAACCCCTCACCCGATCTGCTCCAGATCCTGTGGGATAGCGGAATCACGCATTACGACGTCGCCTCGATTTCCGAGGTGCGGATGGTTGCGAAGACGCTGCCCGAGGCCGAACTGTGCTTCATGCACCCGGTCAAGGCCGAGGAAGCGATCCGCGAGGCCTATTTCACGCACGGCGTGAAGACCTTCTCGCTCGATTCGCTCGAAGAGCTGGACAAGATCATGCGCGCGACGCGACATGCGAGCGACCTGACGCTCGCCGTGCGGCTGCGCGTGTCGTCGGACCATTCGAAGCTCAGCCTGGCGTCCAAGTTCGGCGCCGCGCCGTCCGAGGTGTCGGAATTGCTGATGGCAACCCGTCAGGCCGCCGACACACTGGGCATCTGCTTCCATGTCGGCAGCCAGGCGATGACGCCGCGCGCCTATACCGAAGCGATGGAGCAGGTTCGCGCCGCGATCGTGCAGGCGGCGGTCACCGTCGACCTGGTCGATGTCGGCGGCGGTTTCCCCTCGGTCTATCCGGGCATGGAACCGCCGGCGCTCGAAGCGTATTTCGCCGCGATCCATGCCGCGTTCGAGGATCTGCCGATCAGCTATTCGGCTGAGCTCTGGTGCGAACCCGGCCGTGCGCTCTGCGCCGAATATGCGAGCCTGCTGGTTCGCGTCGAGCGGCGGCGCGGCGACGAGCTCTACATCAACGACGGCGCCTATGGCGCACTCTTCGATGCGGCGCATGTCGGCTGGCGCTTTCCCGTGAAGCTGATCCGCGAGGATGAAAGCGACACGCGCAATATGGCCTTCAGCTTCTATGGGCCGACCTGCGACGATCTCGATCATATGACCGGCCCGTTCATGCTGCCCGCGGACACCGGAGCCGGCGACTATATCGAGATCGGCATGCTCGGCGCCTATGGCTGCGCGATGCGCACCGCCTTTAACGGCTTTGGCGAGGTCGGCACGGTGATCGCGGAGGACGAGCCCATGGCCAGCCTCTACACCCTTGTCGAGGAACCCCGCCGCAGCTCGGTGGTGACGCTCAAGCGCAACTGAGTTTCGTTTGACGACTGAAACGGTCTGAAGCACCCTCTCCTTCATAACGAAGGAGGGGTGTTTTCCTATGAAGAGCGAGATCCTCGCGCCCGTCGTGGCGCTGGTGCTGTGGTCGCTGGTGATGTGGGTGTGGATGTATGCCACACGCATTCCCGCGATGCAGCGGCTGAACGTCAAGCTGGATCCGACGGTGCCGCCCGGTACGCTGACCGCGATCCTGCCGCCCGATGTCCGCTGGAAAGCGGACAATTACAATCATCTGATGGAACAGCCGACGATCTTCTATGCGATCGCGCTGACCCTGGCCCTGCTCGGCGCCGGCGACGGCCTGAACGCCCAGATCGCCTGGGCCTATATGGGCCTGAGGGTACTCCACAGCCTGGTGCAGGTGACGGTCAACCAGATCATGGTCCGTTTCGTCGTCTTCGTGCTCGGTACTCTGGTGCTGGCGGCGCTCGCGGTTCGTGCGGCGTTGATCGTGTTCTAGAGTCTGTCCGGTTCAGATTGAACCGGACAGACTCAAAATTTCCTTATTGACCGTGATTTCCGAGCCGGCAGGTGATTCCACCTGCCTCGAAATCACTCTAAGCGCCGCCTCCGCTCAGCGCACGAACGCAGCCGCCAGTTCGACATGCGTCGACCAGCGGAACTGGCCGACCGGCGTGATCCGTTCCAGCCGATAGCCACCGGCGACCAACAGCCTAGCATCGCGCGCGAATGTGGCGGGATTGCACGAGACATAGGCGATGCGCGGCACCTTCGATCCGGCCAGCGCCTTGACCTGCTCTTCGGCGCCGGCGCGGGGCGGATCGAGGATGATCGCGCCGAAGCGATCGAGTTCGGCCGTCGTGAGCGGACGGCGATACAGGTCGCGATGCTCGACAAAGACCGGACGGAGCGCGCGCCCGGCAGCCGATTTGAGCGCACCGGCCGCATCGCGCGCAGCCTCTGCGGCGTAAACCTTGCGCGGGCCGGCCAGGGCCAGGGCGAAGGTGCCAAGCCCCGAGAACAGGTCGGCAACCATTGGCGCATCCCCGACCGCGTCGATCACGGCAGCGGTCAGCACCCCTTCCCCGTCCGCGGTCGCCTGGAGGAAGCTGTCATGCGGCAGATGCACGGGCACGTCGCCAAGCGTCACTGTCGCCGGATCGGGCTCCCAGCGCGTCTGGGGGCCATATCCATCATCGATCGCAAACCGTGCCAGCGCATTCGCCGCGGCGAAGGCGGTCAGCGCCTCGCTGGCGGCGAGGCCATCGGCCTCGATGCCGTCGATCAGCAGGTCGACGCCCTGATCGGCCAGCGTCATCCTGATATTCGCCACGCGCTTGTCGCGCAGAACATGCCCGAGCAATCCACGCAGCGGCGCGACGAGCGCGAACAGGGCGGGATGCAGCACCGCGCAATCGACCATGTCGACGATACGATGGCTGGCACCGGCATTGAATCCGATTAGCACGCGCTTGCCTCGCCGCTCGGCCCTCAGGCTGGCACGGCGCCGTGCGCGCGGCGGGGAGAGATGGACGGATGCCATATCGGGCGCGGCGATATCCTGCGCCGCCAGGCCGACGGTGATGCGATCGCGGACGAAGCCGGCATAGCTCTCGTCATCGAGATGCTGAAGCTGACAGCCGCCGCATTCGGGAAAATGCGCGCATTGCGGCAGATTATGGTGGTTTCCCCTCAGGATGACACCATCCGACGTCACGGCGTCACCGGGCGCGGCAAAGGGCACGAAACGCCCATCGGCGGTTACCCCGTCGCCGCGTGCGGCGATACGAACGATTTCAGAAGCTTCGGTCATCGCCCCACTTAGAGCGTGATCGATTGCGGTGGAAGCGCTTTGCGCTTCCGTCGAAATGCGTGAAATGCCGGTTCGGCGAAGCCAGTCAGGCTCTTTTCAAAGGGCCGAGACATTGCGTAAGCGCGCCGGAAAGTTGTGGTGCCAGATCGTCGGCAATGAATGCCGGGCCGGCACGGCGGGCAGCCTCGGCATGGAGCCATACGCCCGCGCTTGCGGCGGCGAACGCGTCCAGTCCGCGTGCGCGCATGGCCGCGATGATGCCGGCCAGCACGTCTCCGGTACCCCCGGTCGAGAGCCAGGCCGAATTGGGCGGTGCGACCGCGATCTGGCCGTCGGGTGCGGCGATCACGGTGTCGGGGCCCTTGTGGACGACGACGGCGCCCGAACGCTCGGCCGCGGCGAGCGCGCGGTCGACCTTGCTCACGCCATCACTGCTCGCTCCGCCGAACAGCCCTTCGAATTCGCCGTCATGCGGAGTCAGGATCGCCATTGCCGGCAAATCGGCCAGCCGCTCGACCCCGATCCCGCCGACCAGGCGAAGCGCACCGGCATCGAGGATCAGCGGATGCCCCGACTGGAGCGCGGGATCGAGCAGGCTCCGCCCGCAATCGTCCGTCGGCATGCCCGGACCGACCAGCACGGCGTTGATCCGGGGATCCGCCAATCCGGCCGGAACCTCGTCGATCGTGCGGCAGATCAACGCGTCCGGCCCGCCCTGCGCACCATAGAGCCGGACCATACCCGCCCCCGCGCGAAAAGCCGCCGTCGCGGCAAGCCGGGCGGCGCCGGGCATGCCGCCGCCGATCACCATCACCATGCCGCGCGTATATTTGTGATCCTGCGGCCCCGGCCCGGCGAGTTCGGGACGAGCCACCTCATGCCAATGCGTCGATGCCGGCACCCCGATCTCGGCGAGCAGCACAGCGCCGCACAGTTCGGCGGCGGGCTGAAGACGATGCGCGGGCTTCAGCGCTCCGAGCGCAAGCGTCGCATCGAAGCGCGGAACTGGCGCGAACAGCGCACCGGTGTCGGTCTGGAGACCGCTGGGCAAGTCGACCGCGAGACTGAAATGCGCGGCGCGGGCGAGGCTCGCCAGCGGATCGGCCACAGCGGGATCGAGCGGCCGCGACAGGCCGGTACCGAACAGCGCATCGATCAGCACCGGCGCGGGCGCGGCATCGGCGATCGGTTCGACCGGTCCGTCCCAGCCGGCGCGCGCGCGGATCGCGGCGTCGCTGCGCGGATCGGCAAGGGCCGCCACCCGCACCCTGGCGCCCCGTGCCTTCAGATAACGCGCCGCGACATAGCCGTCGCCGCCATTATTGCCCGGGCCGCACAGGATCAGCATCGGCCGGCCACCACCGAAACGCCAGGCGGCATCGGCAACCGCACGACCGGCGCGGTCCATCAACATGTCGACCGAGGTTCCGGCGCGAATGGCCCGGTCCTCCGCCGCGCGCATCGCGGCGGCGGTCAGGATCGGGCGTTGAGCGGTCATTGTCCGGCCGCGACGGCGCCGGGCTTGACGGTGGCGGGCAGGCGATAGCGGTTACCGCCCAAAGCCACTTCGATCTCGCGCGGCGAGATTGTGGCGACCGAGGCCTGTTCCGCACCATCGGCGGCAACGACACCGCGACCGTCATTGGCGATCAGCAGCCGCCGAAAGCCGCCATCGGGATGACGGATGGTCAGGATCACCGCGCCGTCCTCGTCGCGGCTCCGCTCGATGTCGCAGGCGCGCAGGAATGCCGTTTCACCGGCGGGCTTGCAGTCGATCTTGCCGTCGTCCGCGGCTTCCGAACGTGCCTGGGTCTCGGCCTGGGCAAGCGCAGACTGATTTGCGGTCGGATCGCCGCTGCACGCACCCAGCGCAGCCGCCAGGATCATCGATGCGGCAACGCCGAAAGCCCGATCAGATATCCGCATAGACATGGGTTTCGGCGCTCGCTCCAGGATGGGTGACCGCGCCCTTATAGGCCGGACCGACATTCTGCGCATAGCGCCACAAGGCACCCGATTGATAGTCGTTGACGCGCGGCCGCCAGTCGGCGCGCCGTGCGGCGAGCACGTCATCCGCGACCTCGAGGTCGATCGTGCCGGCCTCGGCATCGATCGTGATGATGTCACCATCTTCGATCAACGCGATCGGGCCGCCCTCGGCGGCTTCGGGACCGACATGGCCGATGCAGAATCCGCGCGTCGCGCCGGAGAAACGGCCATCGGTGATGAGCGCGACTTTTTCGCCCAGGCCCTGGCCATAGAGCGCGGCGGTGGTCGACAGCATCTCGCGCATGCCGGGGCCGCCCTTCGGCCCCTCATAGCGGATCACCACCACCGATCCTTCGCGGACCTGGCGCGCCTCGACCGCGGCAAAGCAATCCTCTTCGCAGTCGAACACCTGGGCCGGACCGCTGAACGTGAGGCGATGCATGCCCGCCACCTTCACGATCGCGCCATTGGGCGCCAGGCTGCCGCGCAGGCCGACGACCCCGCCGGTCGGCGTGATCGGCGTGCGCGCATCGTAGATCACCTTCTGATCCGGGTTCCAGGTGATCTCTTCGATATTCTCGGCAAGCGTGCGCCCGGTCACCGTGAGGCAATCGCCATGGAGCAGGCCCTCGGCCAGCAGGGTCTTCATCAGCATGTAGACGCCGCCGGCGTCATGCATGTCCTTGGCGACATAATTCCCGCCAGGCTTCAGATCTGCCAGATAAGGCGTTGATTTGAATATCTCCGCAACATCGAACAGGTCGAATTCGATCCCCGCCTCATGGGCCATTGCGGGCAGGTGCAGGCCGCCATTGGTCGATCCGCCCGTTGCCGCCACGATCCGCGCCGCATTCTCGAAGGCTTCGCGTGTGCAGATGTCGCGCGGGCGGATATTCCGTGCCAGAAGCTCCATCACCTGACGGCCGGCGGCGCGCGCGATCTCATCGCGCGCCTTGTAAGGTGCAGGCGCCATATTGCTGTTCGGCAACGACAATCCGATCGCCTCACCGACACAGGCCATGGTGTTGGCAGTATATTGACCACCACAGGCGCCGTGCCCCGGGCATGCCGCCTTCTCGATCGCTTTCAATTCCGACAGCGGACACGAGCCCGAGCTGTAGCGCCCCACCACCTCGAACACATCCTGCACCGTCAGGTCGCGGCCCTGATAGGTGCCGGGGAGGATCGAGCCACCATAGACGAAGATCGACGGCACGTTGAGCCGGATCATCGCCATCATCATGCCGGGCAACGACTTGTCGCATCCGGCAAAGCCGACCAGCGCGTCATAGCAATGGCCGCGGACCGACAGCTCGATCGAATCGGCGATCACTTCGCGGCTGACCAGCGAGCTTTTCATGCCCTGATGCCCCATGGCGATGCCGTCAGTTACGGTGATCGTGTTGAAACGCCGCGGCATGCCGCCCGCCTCGTTCACACCCTCGCGACAGATATTTGCCTGTGCATCGAGCGCGGTGTTGCAGGGCGCGCTGTCATTGCCGGCGCTCACCACACCGACGAACGGCCGGGCGATCTCTTCCTCGGTCAGCCCCATCGCATAATAATAGCTGCGGTGCGGCGCACGCTCCGGTCCGACCGACACATGGCGGCTGGGGAGTCTGGATTTGTCAAAAACATGGGTCATGGCGCAGGCCTATTTCCTCAAAAGGACGATTCACGCAAGTGTGTTGCGCGTATTTGCAATTATAGGTGCGAGAATTTCAGCCCATCGCGCCACGCCGGCCGCGTCGGCAATCAGGTCCTGGCGGACCTCCAGCCCCAGATAGGCCAATCCCCTGCCCTCGCCATGGCGGTTCATCGTCGCGTTCAACACCTTGCCCGAATAGGGAAAATTGTCTCCCGTGGCGACGCCGGCGGCCTCCAGCAACGGAATCGCGGCGCGCGCGGCGCGCTCGTCCCGATTGTAGAGCACACCGATCTCCCAGGGGCGCTGCTGGTCCGGATCGCTGGTCAGACGCGGCGTGAAGCTGTGGAGCGAGACGAGCATGCGTGGACGAATCTCGCCGACGACCCGATCGATCGCGGCATGATATGGTCGCCAGAAACGCTCGATTCGCGCGTCGCGATCAGCATCGCCAAGATCCGCATTGCCGGGAATCGCATGGCCGTCGCTCGCACGCGGGATCAGGCCTGGCGCATCCTCCTCCCGATTGAGATCGATGACGAGCCGCGAAACGGTGGCGAGCAGCGCCGACGCGGAAAGCCGATCGGCGAGCAGGTCGCACAGCGCCTCCGTACCGATATCGATCGCCATATGCTGGTCGAGCAATGCCGGATCGATACCGAGCGCGATGTCGTCGGGCACATGGTTGGATGCGTGATCGACGATGATCAGCAGGCCCGAATCGGGATCGCCGGCGACGAAACGCGGGTTCAAGCGCCGAAATCCGGCGAACGCCGCGCGCGCATGGCCGCGATCCCCTCGGCAAAATCGGCGCCGTCGAACGCGCGCTCGAAATCCTCGTCGAACGCGGCCCCCGACCGCTCGCCCCCTGCCGCCGCGGCAATGGCGCGCTTGAGCAGCGCGACGCTGGCCGGGGAGGATTCGGCGCACAGCGCGGCCAATGTGCCGACGGCGCCATGCGCACTATGGGCGGTCAATTCGATCAGGCCGATGCGATGCGCCTCGTCGGCGCCGATCCGCTCGCCCGTCAGCATCAGGCGGGCGGATTGCCCCGGGCCGACCAGCGCCACCAGCCTGGCGACATCTTCCTGCGGATAGCCGATACCCAGCCGTGCGGGCGGGATCGAGAATTGCGCGGCATGGCCGGCAACGCGCAGGTCGCATGCCATGACGAGCGCGACGCCTGCGCCGAAGCAGCCGCCATCGATCGCAGCGATCGTCGCGGCGGGCAATCGGGCAAGCCGATCGAGCGCATCGCACATCGCGCCGCGCATCGCGGCTTGCCCGGCGGAATCGCCCGGAAGCGCCTCCAGCTCGACCAGATCGGCCCCTGCGCAGAAGATGCCGGTGGTCGCGGAGCGTATGATAACCGAGCGCGCGCCGTCCGCCACCGCCCGCTCGGCGGCCTCCGCGAGCGCGGACCAGTCGGATGTCCGGATAGCGTTACGCGCCTCGGGTCGGTTCAGGCTGATGCGGGCGACACGCCCGTCTTGCGCAAGATCGAACATGTCTTCGTCTCTGCCTTTCCGTGCGGTGATTGTCACGCCTATCGCAACGCCGCCGACAACTGCCAATAGCCGGGCCAGCGCGCCGCAATCGCCGCCGCAGCCCGGTCGCGCGCGCCGGCATCGGCGAACAGCGCGAAACAGGTCGCGCCCGAGCCGGACATGCGCGCAAGTGTCGCCCCCGGCGCCTCTGCCAACGCGGCGACGAGCCCACCGATTTCCGGAACCAGCGCGATCGCGGGCGGCTCCAAGTCGTTACGCCCGGCACGCGCGGCGGCGAGCGGCGCGCCATGTGCGAGCGGGCCACGGTCGATCCCGTCCCACCGCTTGAAGACGGGCGCGGTGGCGAGCGCAATGCGCGGATTGACGAGCAGGATTGGCACGCCGAAAAGCGCCGCATCATCGAGCAGGTCGAGCCGGTCACCGCGCCCCTCCCCCCTGAGCGTTCGGCTTTCCAGGCAGGCGGGGACGTCGGCACCGAGCCCCGCGGCGATCCGCATAAGCAGCGCGTCATCCTCGATGGCCCAAAGCCGGGCGAGCAGGCGGAGCGCCGCGGCGGCATCGGCAGAACCGCCCCCGATTCCAGCCGCAACGGGTAGTTGTTTATCGAGCGCGATCCGCGCGCCCCGGTCGGGTGCGGCTTCATCGCGAAGCGCATGGGCAGCGCGCAGAACCAGATTGTCGTCCCCATTCGACAATCCGGCTGCGAAAGGACCGGTGATCGTCAGCGAGAGCCCGTCGTCGAGCGTCGCCGTCAGGACGTCACCCGAATTCGCGAAAGCGAACAGGCTTTCGATGTCGTGATAGCCATCGGCACGACGGGTGCGGACATGAAGTGCGAGATTGACCTTCGCCCAGGCGGTTTCGTGCATGGTCGATCCGGTCAGGGCGCCGGTGGGCCGAGATCGATCTTGGTGCGCAACCGTTCGGATCCCGGCCCGTCGGCACCGAGCAAGGCCGCGCGCCATGCATAGCGCGCATCGATGCGCCGGCCCGCCGCCCAATAGGCGTCGCCGAGATGCTCGTTGATGGTCGGTTCATCGGGCTGGCCCCGCACCGCGCGCTCCAGCGTCTCGATCGCCTTGGGCAAATTGCCGCGGACATAATAGGCCCAGCCGAGCGAATCGGTGATCGCGCTGTCCTTGGGGCGCAATTCGCTCGCCCGCCGGATCAACCGCTCGGCCTCCTCCAGATTCTCGCGCCGCTCGAGCTGCGCATAACCCAGATAGTTGAGCACCGCAGGCTGGTCGGGTGCAAGCGCCGCCGCCTTGGCCAGCGCAGGCTGGGCATTGGCCCAGTCGCCAGCCTGTTCATAGGCGCCGCCCTTGAGCAGCCACAGGGTCCAGCCCGGCTCGGTTCCATCCTTGCCGGTCAGTTCGATGGCGCGCGCATAGGATTGGGCGGAGTCGGCATGACGACCCATACCGCTCTGCACGCCGCCAAGCCTGATCCAATCCTGCGCGGTGGCATCCCTGGCATGCGCCGCACGCGTGGCAAGGGCCAGCCCGGCATCCCCCTCGCCGCGTTCGGCGAGAAGCTGGACGCGCGCATCGTTGACGCGTGAAACCCACGGGCCCTTGGGATTGACGCGATCGAGCGCGCCCAGCGCCCCGGCGCTGCGGCCGTCGGCGGCCAGCATCGACGCGGCGAGCAGGTTGACCGCATCGCTGCGCGGATCGAGCAGCCCCGCGATGCGGACGAGCGACAGCGCAAGCGGTGTCGGCTGCTGTCGCTGGATATCCTCCGCCAGCCGCACCAGCAGCAGGGATGCGCCGGCCGAAGCCGTCACCACGGCTCCCGGAAGCCTACGCTTCGCCGCAAGGCCATGCGCGGCATGCAGGTCGACATCGTCGGCGCTCAGCAACGACAGCGCCGCATCGCGATCGCCCAGCCCCGCCAATCGCGAGGCCGCGGCGATACGGACCGCGTCGCGCGAGATGCCGGGGCCGCCCCCGCTCATGGTGCGCAATATCTCCACGCCCTCGACCTTGCCCTCGGCAAGCAGCAGCAAGGCGCGCTGCTCGCCGCCATAGGCGGCGGTGAGGCCCGGAAGCCGCCCCTGGAGCCGTGCGGCCGACGGGCCGTCCCCGGCGCCGAGATCGACCCAGGCGCGCAGGATCGGCGCGAGGAACTCGAATGCCTGCTCCTCCTCGATCCGGTCGATCGCGAGCCGCGCCCTGGCCCAGTCGCGCGTGGCGATCGCTTCCGCGGCAAGCAGCAGGCGGCCTTCGGCCGGCAGCACGCCGCGCGCATCGAGGAGCCGCGCCGCGCGCGATGCCAGCGCCATATCCCCCGCCGCCATCGCGCCGCGCCAGGCCCGCAACGCCAGAGCCGAATCGTCGGGCTGCTGGGCCAGCAGCGCGGCATAGCCGGGCGCGGCCTGTTCGGGCGCGCCCGCCGCATCGGCCAGCCGCGCGCGGACATAATTGCCGATCACTTCCGCATCGCCACGCGTCGCAGCGGCCGGCGCGACCGCGCACACACTCAGCAGCAATGCTGCGGCAAGGCGACTACATGTTCGGATAATTGGGGCCCCCGCCGCCCTCGGGCACCACCCAGTTGATGTTCTGGGTCGGATCCTTGATGTCGCAGGTCTTGCAATGCACGCAGTTCTGCGCGTTGATCTGGAAGCGCGGATTGCCCTCGTCCTGCCCGACGACCTCGTAGACGCCCGCCGGGCAGTAACGCTGCGCGGGTTCGTCATAGAGCGGCAGATTGTAAGAGATCGGGATATCCGCATCCTTGAGCGTCAGATGGATCGGCTGATCCTCCTCATGATTGGTGTTCGACAGGAACACCGAGGACAGCCGGTCGAAGCTGACAACACCGTCGGGCTTGGGATAGTCGATCTTCTCGCACTGATCCTTGCGCCACAATTTCTCGTGATCTGGCGTATGACCGAATGTGAAGGGCAGCCCGATGCCGAGCTGACGCATCCACATATCGGCGCCCGCGATCAGCGTGCCCGCCGTGCCGCCGAACTTGGCGACCGCCGGCTCGACATTGCGGACCATCTTGAGTTCCTTGGCGATCCAGCTCTTCTCGAGCGCCTCTGGATAGACGGTCAGTTCGTCGCCGGCACGCTCGGCCGCGATCGCGTCGAACGCCGCCTCGGCAGCCAGCATGCCCGACTTCATCGCGGTATGGCTGCCCTTGATCCGCGGCACGTTGACGAAGCCGGCCGAGCAGCCGATCAGCGCGCCGCCCGGGAAAGTCAGCTTGGGCACCGATTGCCAGCCGCCCTCGTTGATCGCACGCGCGCCATAGGAAACGCGCTTGCCGCCCTCCAGGATGGCGCGGATCGCTGGATGCGTCTTCCAGCGCTGGAATTCCTGGAACGGCGAAAGGTGCGGATTCTTGTAGGAGAGCGCGACGACGAAGCCGAGCGCGACCTGGCCATTGGCCTGATGATAGAGGAACCCGCCGCCCCAGGCATCGCCGAGCGGCCAGCCCTGGGTGTGGATCACGCGGCCGGCCTCATGCTTGGCCGGATCGATATCCCAAAGCTCTTTCAGGCCGATTCCATAGACTTGCGGCTGACAATTCGCTTCGAGATCAAAGATCCGCTTGAGCTCCTTGGTCAAATGACCGCGCACGCCTTCGGCGAAGAAAGTGTATTTCGCATGGAGCTCCAGGCCCGGCTGATAATCGGGCTTGTGCGTGCCATCGCGCGCCACGCCCATATCGCCGGTCGCGACACCCTTCACCGATCCGTCCTCGTTGAACAGGATCTCCGCCGCGGCGAATCCGGGAAAGATCTCGACGCCCAGCCCTTCGGCCTGCTCGGCCAGCCAGCGGCAGAGATTGCCGAGCGAGCCGGTATAGGTGCCCTTGTTGTTCATGAAGGGCGGCATCAGGATATGCGGGAATTCATATTTGCCGTTGGCCGTCAGCACCCAGTGATGATTCTCGGTCACCGGGGTCTGCGCAAGCGAACAGCTCGATTTCCAGTCGGGCAGAAGTTCGTCGAGCGCCTTGGGGTCGACGACCGCACCCGACAGGATATGCGCGCCGATTTCCGAACCCTTTTCGAGCACGCAGACCGAAATCTCGCTGCCCGTTTCCGCCGCGCGCTGCTTCAGACGGATCGCCGCGGCGAGGCCCGCAGGCCCTCCACCGACGATCACCACGTCATAAGGCATCGATTCCCGTTCGCTCATTCCCGTCCCTCCGGGCGGGCCGCGCGATTCCTGTCATCGCATGCGTGCCACGCCTTGCCAGAACTGCGGTGCATGAAGATTGACCGCCTCGTCAACCTTGGACTCTAAGGGGCATATGCGAGTGGGGGACGATATTTTGAACATTCCGGGTGCGTTGAGCGTGCTCGACTGGTGGCGCGAGGCCGGGGTGGATGTCGCCATCGCCGATGCGCCGCGCAATTGGCTGATCGAGCCGGCCGCCGGCGCCCCGGCCCCGGCCGCGCCGCAGCCCGTTCAGGCACCCATTCCGACGACGCTCGCCGCCTTTCGGTCGTGGATCGAGAGCGAATCGTCGCTGCCCGATGGTTCGCGACCGGGACACCGGTTGCTCGCCGAAGGTGATCCGGCATCGAATCTGATGATCCTGATCGACATGCCCGAACCGCAGGACGGTGCCGCAGGGCGATTGCTGTCCGACGAGACTGGCCGGCTGTTCGATCGCATGCTCGCCGCGATCGGGCGCGATCGCGCCTCAATCTATCTCGCCTCGCTCTATCTGACGCGCCCCGCGGGCGCACGGATCGACCCGGCCGTTCTGCGCGACATGGCCGAGATCGCGCGTCGTCACATCGCGCTTGCGGCGCCAAAAAGGCTGCTTTTGATGGGCCAGGCGGCCAGCCGTGCAATTCTCGGGACGGAACTGGTCGAGATTCGGGGCAAGTTACGTATCATTAACCATGGTGGAGCCAATGTGGAGACGATCGCGAGTTTCGCGCCGCGTTTCCTGATCCAGAATCCAACCCGCAAGGCGGACGTGTGGAAGGATCTGCGGCTCCTCACCGGGGGTATCGAGATTTGAAGTTGAAGTTTCTGCTTGGCGCCACGTTGCTGTTTGCGTCCGTCGCACCCGCACTGGCGGCCAGCGAGACGCTGCAGCGTGCGTCCGCGAAATCCGCGCGCGCCGCTTTGCCGCCCCAGCTGACCGCCGAGGAGCGCGAAGGCTATCGCGCCGTGTTCGCGGCGATCCGCGGACAGAAATGGGCCGATGCGGCGGCGAGGCTCGATGCGATGAAGCCCGGCCCGCTCCATTCGGTGGCGCGGGCCGAACTCTATCTGGCGAAGGGTTCGCCCAAGGTCGAGCTCGACCCGCTGATGGCGCTGGTCACGCAGGCACCGGACATGCCGCAATCCGCGCAGCTTGCACGCCTCGCCACGACACGCGGTGCGACCGAACTGCCCGCCATCCCCACCGCTCAACGCCTGATCTGGCTGGGCAGCCGTCCGCTTCGCCAGCGCGCCTCGACCGTCAAGGACGACATGGCGGCCGCGGCATTAGGGCAGAAGATCCTGCCGCTCATCAAGAAGGACGATCCGGCGTCCTGCGAAATGCTGATCGACGGCGCGGCGGCGACGCTGACCCCGGCCGCGCTGACCGAATGGCAGCAGCGTGTCGCCTGGTCCTATTATCTGACCGGCAATGACCGTGCGGCGCGCACGCTTGCCGCCAAGGCGCAGGCCGGCACCGGCGAATGGGCGGTCCATGCCGACTGGGTCGCCGGACTGGCGGCCTGGCGCGAAAAGGATTTCCAGGCAGCCCGGACAGCGTTCGAATCGGTCGCGGCGCGCGGCGAGGACAGCGAGATGCGGGCCGCCGGCCTGTTCTGGGCATCGCGCGCCGACGTGGCGCTGGGCGAACCGCAAAGGGTGCAGGCGCGGCTGCGCAACGCGGCGCGGATGGACGAGACCTTTTACGGCCTGCTCGCCGCCGAAACGCTTGGGATCAAGCGGCGCGAGCAATCCGCGCCCGATCTCGTCACTGCCGACTGGGGCCGGCTCCAGCGCAAGACCAATATCGTCACCGCGATCGCGCTTTCCGAAATCGGCGAATTCAAGCTGGCCGACGATGCGATGCGCCATCAGGCGCGGATCGGCGGACGCGAGGATCATGCGGCGCTGGTGACACTTGCCGAGCGTCTCAACCTGCCCGAGACCCAGCTCTGGCTGGCGCATAACGGCCCGGCCGGCGCCACCCCCGGCCCCCGTGCACGTTATCCAGCACCCGACTGGACTCCCGATGGCGGCTGGCGCGTCGACCGGTCGCTGCTGTTCGCCCACGCGCTCCAGGAATCGAACTTCCGCCGCGACGCGGTGAGCCCGGCAGGGGCCTATGGCCTGATGCAGATCATGCCCGCCGCCGCGCAGGATATTTCCCGCCGCAAAGGCACCAGCTGGTCGCGCGAATCGCTGACCAGCCCGTCGACCAATATGGAATATGGGCAGGCGCATCTCGAGGCGCTGCGCGATTTCCCGGGCACCGAAGGGCTGCTGCCCAAGGTGATCGCGGCCTATAATGCCGGCCCGGCGCCGGTACGCGACTGGAATGCCCGCAACATCGATCGCGGCGATCCGCTGCTCTACATCGAATCCATCCCCTATTGGGAAACGCGCGGCTATGTGACGATCGTACTGCGCAATTACTGGATGTACGAACGCAATGCGGGCGAGCGCGCCGGCAGCATGACCGCATTGGCACAGGGCCTGTGGCCGCGCTTTCCCGGCCTTCCGGGCGCGACCGCGGTGCGGATGGACACCGGCACCAGGACGCCCAGTGCCGATTGACGAGACGGCGCCGTTCCTGCCCGTCAGGATCGCCGTCCTCACCATTTCCGACAGCCGCACGCTGGAGGACGACCGTTCCGGCGATACGCTGGTCGGGCGGATCGAGGCGGCTGGCCATGTCGTGGCCGAACGCGCGATCATCCGCGACGAGATCGACCTGATCGTCGCCCGCCTTCATGCCTGGATCGAGGATCCCGACGTCGATTGCATCGTCACGACGGGGGGAACGGGGGTCACGGGCCGCGACGTGACGCCCGAGGCGCTCGACCGGCTCGGCGGCAAGGCGATTCCCGGTTTCGGCGAATTGTTCCGCTGGCTGAGCTATCAGTCGATCGGAACCTCGACCATCCAATCCCGCGCCGCCGCGACGGTGGTGCGCGGCACCTATATCTTCGCGCTGCCGGGCTCGACCGGGGCGGTGAAGGACGGATGGGACGGCATATTGGCAAGCCAGCTCGACAGCCGGCACCGCCCCTGCAATTTCGTCGAACTCATGCCGAGACTGATGGAACGCTGATCAAGGTCCGATCCGGACGGATCGAACCCTGCAAGCCCCCTGCCCTATTTCTTGGAGGTTTCGGCCTTTGCCGGCGTCTCCAGCTCGGCGAGGTAATCCGAGAAATCCGAAGACACGCTGGCATACCATTCGAACATGTCGATGAAGTTCGCCCGCGAGACGCCGCCGACCAGCGTATAATAATAGTCGATGACGACGTCCTTGTCCGAATCATAGACGGCGCGGATCATCTTCCAGCCATTATTCCATGCGTTCATCGTCTCCGCATTCGCGCCCTTGGGCTTTTCCCACCAGGCGGTCAGGCGAATATTCGAGCATCCCTTACCGGGCTCGCAATCGTTGAAGTAGATCGAGATGTTGGTGCCGTCCGCGGCGGAGGCGATATAGGTCGAACCATCGCTGCCGGTTTCGATCTTCGCTTTGTACCCCTCGGCCTGCAGAACCTCCGCAAAGGATTTGATATCGTCGCCCTTGAGCGTCTCGGGCAGCGCGACCGCGCCCGCTATCGGCTTGGTCTCGACCGCGAGGGCCGGTGACGCGCCGAGCAGTGCGAGCGAGGTGAGAATTCGAATACGCATGAACATGTCCCCGGTTACACGGCCACAGTGACGCGCCCGCGACGCTCTTTCAAGCATCGCATTTGTTCTTGATATGTTCCATAAAGCGGCGCATCGTGCGGTGATGGATGCAAGGCTCCGCCCCGCACGCGGCGCAACGCTCAATCGGGAGAGCACGCGCTTCAACCTGCCCTCGACCGAAGCCGATGGCGACTGGCTCGATGCGCGCGCCGATATCGACGGCGATATGCCGAAGCTGCGGACCGTGGTGACGGTCGAGCGGCCGAAGACGATCATCGCCCGCAACCAATCGCCCGATATCGGCTTCGACCGTTCGATCAATGCCTATCGCGGCTGCGAGCATGGCTGCATCTATTGTTTCGCACGTCCCACCCATGCCTATCACGATCTGTCGCCCGGGCTCGATTTCGAAACGAAGCTGTTCGCCAAGCCCGATGCAGCAAAGCTGCTCCGCGCGGAACTCACGAAGCCGCGCTACAAGGTCGGGCCGATCGCGATGGGCACCAACACCGACCCGTATCAACCGATCGAGAGCGACTGGCGGATCACGCGCAGCTGTATCGAGGTGTTGGCGGAAACGCGGCATCCGCTGATGATCACCACCAAGTCGGATCGCGTGGTGCACGATATCGATCTGCTTGCCGACATGGCACGGGACGGGCTGGTATCGGTGATGGTGTCGATCACCTCGCTCGATCCCAGAGTGGCAATGACGGTGGAGCCGCGAGCGCCCCGCCCTGCAAAGCGGCTCGCTGCGGTCAAGGCGTTGAGCGAAGCGGGTATTCCGACGATCGTCTCGATCGCGCCAGTGATCCCGGCGATCACCGATCACGAACTGGAACATATCCTGGAAGCCGCGGCGGACGCGGGCGCAGCCCACGCATCCTATATTCTGGTCCGCCTGCCGTTCGAGGTCGCCCCTTTGTTCCGCGCCTGGCTGGATACCCATTTCCCCGACCGCGCCGGCAAGGTGATGGCGATCATCCGCGAGATGCGCGGCGGGCGCGACAATGATCCCGATTTCCACAGCCGCATGCGGGCGCAGGGGCCATGGGCCGATCTGCTGCGCACACGCTTCAAGATCGCCTGTCGCAAGACCGGGCTCAACGACCGTCATTGGCTGAAGCTGCGGACCGACCTGTTCAGGCCCCCCGAAGGGGCTCAGCTGCGGTTGTTTTAAGCCCTCCGTGTCATTCCCGCGAAAACGGGAATGACACGGGGATGATCAGGCAGCTGCCAGCTTATAGTCGCGATACTGCTCCCGCAGCGCCGTCTTGAGCAGCTTGCCGGTCGCGGTGTGCGGCAGGCTGTCGACGAACACGATCTCGTCGGGCAGCCACCATTTCGCGACGCGGCTGGACAGGAACGCGAAGATATCCTCGGCGCTGACCGTGCTCCCCGGCTTGCGGATGATCAGCAGCAGCGGTCGCTCGTCCCATTTCGGGTGATAGATGCCGATCGCCGCGGCCTCCTGGACCCCGGGGCAGCCGACCGCGGCGTTTTCGAGTTCGACCGAGCTGATCCATTCGCCACCCGACTTGATCACATCCTTCGAGCGATCGGTGATCTGCATCGTCCCGCAGGGATGGATCACCGCGACGTCGCCGGTGTCGAACCACCCCTCGGCATCGATGCAGTCGCCGCTCTCGTCCTGGAAATAACGTTTGATGATCCACGGCCCCCGCACCTGCAGCCGGCCCGAGCTGGCGCCGTCGCGCGGCTGGATCACGCCCTCGTCGTCGACCACGCGCAGTTCGACACCGAACGGCACGCTGCCCTGCTTGCACACCTGGTCGACCTGCTGCTCGAAACTCAGATCGTCCCAATCGGGCGGCGGCGCGCCCATCGTGCCGATCGGCGAGGTTTCGGTCATGCCCCAGGCATGGCCGACACGGATCCCCATCTTCATCAGCCGCTCGACCATCGCGCGCGGCGCGGCCGACCCGCCGATCGTGACCAGCTGAAGATATTCGGGCTTTTGTCCGGTGGCATCCATGTGCTGGAACATGGCGAGCCACACCGTCGGCACGCCCGCCGAATGCGTCACCTTCTCCTCGTTCATCAATTTGCACAGCACCGCGGCGTCGTTGACCGCCGAAAAAACGAACTTGATGCCGGCCAACGCACCGGCAAAGGGCAGTCCCCAGGCGGCGGCATGGAACATCGGCACGATCGGCAGCGCGACCGAACGCGGCTCCAGATCGAATACGGGCGGCGACACTTCGGCCATCGCATGGATCATGGTCGAGCGATGCTCGTACAGTACACCCTTTGGATTGCCGGTCGTTCCGCTGGTGTAGCAGAGCATGCAGGGCTCACGCTCCGGGCCCTCGACCCAGGTATAATCGCCATCCTCTTCCTCGATCAGCGCCTCGAAACCGTCGGCGCCGTCCGAATCGAAGCAGACATAATGGTCGATGGTCGTCCATTGCGCCTTCAGCCGATCGACGACCGGCTGGAACGCCTTGTCGTAAAGGAGAACGCGGTCCTCCGCATGGTTGCAGATATAGACGAGCTGTTCGTCGAACAGGCGCGGATTGACGGTGTGGATCACCCCGCCCATCCCGATCACGCCATACCAGGCGGCCAGATGCCGGCCATGGTTCATCGCCAGCGTCGCAACGCGATCGCCACGCTTCACGCCCATCTTCTCCAGCGCCTGGGCAAGCCGGCGGGCGTCGTGCGCCACCCCGGCCCAGTTGCTGCGCGTCGTCGTGCCATCGGCCCAATAGCTGACGATCTCGCGCGTGCCATGTTCGCGCGCGGCATGATCGATCAGCCTGGGCACGCGCAGCTCGAAATCCTGCATTCCGCCGAGCATTCATCTCTCCCGAATCTCTATTTCCGCGACTTTATCGCCATTTTTGCAGGATGCGTGAAGCATCTTGCAGCCCTTGCGCGTTCAACAGGGGAAGGAGAGCATATAATGGCGACCCAGCCATCCGAACCGCACCCCGACAGCCCGCCGCCGGAAGAGCCCGTGCGGACGCCCGACGAGATCGTGCCGGGGCAGGGCGACGTCGATCATCCGGACTCGGTTCCCACCGAGACGCCGGCCACACCCGAACAGGCCCCCGACGAGATCACACCCGATCAGGGCGATACCGACGCGCCCGACGCGATACCCGCGGAACAGCCTGGAACGCCAGGTGCGGATCCCCGCGTTTCATAAGGTGGCGGCGCGTCAGCGCACCTCGCCACCCGCTGCGGTTAGATCGATGATCCGATCACGCTCATAGCGCATAACTCCAGGCATTTCGGCCAACCGATCGATCGTCAGGCCGAAATAATTGGGGAGCTTGCCGATCGGCCGATAGGCGGCCGGGCGGATCGGCACATCCTTCAGCCGGCCGTCCACGCTCATCGCCGGCGTCGCGGGCTGGAGCTGGAAATTGAACGCTATGATGCCTTCGGTCTGCGCTGCATCGACTTCCGCCGGGGGTACCTTCACCGCGATCGCCCCCATGTCGACGATTTCGCCGGCACGCGCCTCGAACGATACGCTTCCCATGCACAGGCAGGTGCCGACGGCCGCGCCGTTGGGGATCACGGTGATAGGACCGTAGATGCGATATGTGCCGGGAGTCACGGCATGGAGATAAGTCGAGGCGCCGCCATCCTGTTTCGCGAACCGGTTCATCGGTCCGATCGAAACGCCGGTCATCAGGCCGAAGGGGGTGAACTCAAAATTCTCCTCGGTCGGCTCGACCGGCTTGTCGGGCACCGTGAAACCCGCGCTCGATCCCCGCTGGCGCGCGTCGGCAGCAAGGGCCTTCGCCTTTTCATAACTCGCCAGCTTCTTCACATATTTCCCGCGCGCCTTGGTCAGGGCATCGGCGCGCATCCTGTCATAGGCGGCCTGATCCTCAGCGCTCGGCACCCTCATCAGGTGAAGCGGCATCGCGGCGTCGGAACGCAACAGGATATAGGCTTGCGCCTTGTCCAGCGTCACCGCCGGCTTGTCCTTGATCGCAGAACTGGTCACGAAGACCACATCCTTATCCTTGGCCATGGCGGGTGCGGCCAGCAGCAAAGCGGCAGCTGCGACGAACAATTTCGGCTTCACAGTCCCAGCCCCTTCGTCGTCGGTGTGTGAGATGAGGCGACGAGCGCCTGTTGCATCAAGTAGCGCTGCCGGTCGGTCTCGCTGACGCTCGAGAGTCCCTCTTCGAAATTAAACGGTTCCCAGAGCTCCTTCGACAAGCCGTAGCGTTCGTAACCCTTGAAATTCATGCATTTTCGCATGTTGACCCGGCGTAACCGGCGCTTTTCAGCCGACCCGAAGATCGCCATGGCCATGGCATTGCCGATCGCCCCGCCGACCGCACCGGCCATGGTTCCGGCATAGGGATATGGCGCCTGCTGATAGGTGATCCCGCTCGAGAGGCCACGCGCATAGCCGTCACATTCGCTGATATCGGCATAAGCGGTCGCGAAGTCGGTACCCGGCCGATTGAAATAATAATATTTGTCGAAACTCTTCTCGTCCTCCGGTGTCGCCTGGAAAGCGAGCTCGGGCATCGCGACCTTCGCAACGTCTTCTTCGGCAAGCGTGATCATGCCGAATGGCGACGCGCTGTCCTGCAGGACGGCGGCTGGGGTCGAGATCGGGGCCTTGGCGGTTTCAACCGCTGGTGCTTCGGTCACAGCAGCATCCTGAGCCCAGGCGGCGCTCATCGGCGCAAATCCCATGGGCAGTACCAGCGCGGCCGACAGGCACGCACCAATCATCGATCGCATCAACACTCTCCCCCGCCACCCGGAGAATCGCGAGCAGCCACGGCTGAGTATCTAACCGCCGATACTATGCTGACAAGACGGTCTCAGTGCGTGAGATGGGCAGACCTTGCCGCCGCCCCGCTCAAGCCAGCGCCTTTTTCAGCAGCTCGTTCACGACTTGCGGATTGGCCTTGCCCGCCATCGCCTTCATCGTCTGGCCGACGAAGAAGCCGAACAGCGCTTCCTTGCCGCCCTTATACTGGTCGACCTTGTCGGCATTGTCGGCGAGGATCTTCGCGATCGCTTCATCGATCGCGCCGGTGTCGCTGGTCTGCTTCAGGCCCTTTTCCTCGACGATCTTCGCGGGATCGTCGCCGGTTTCGAGCATGATCTCGAACACCTGCTTCGCCAGGGTGCCGGACAATGTGCCGTCGGCCACCAGCTTGAGCAATTCCGCGCCCTGCTTCGGCGAGACCGGGCTGTCCTCGACATCCTTGCCCAGGCGGTTGAGCGCACCGAACAGGTCGGAGATCAGCCAGTTGGACGCGGCCTTCGCCATCTTCGCATCGCCGCAAGCATCGAGCAGCGCCTCGTACCAGCGCGCCGTTTCGGCCTCTGCGGTGAGCACCGCGGCGGCATAGGCGGTCAGGCCCAGTTCGGTTTCGTAGCGCTTGCGCTTGGCGTCGGGCAGTTCGGGCAGGCTGGCGCGGCATTCCTCGAGAAACGCGTCGTCGAGTATGAGCGGCAGCAGATCCGGATCGGGAAAATAGCGATAATCATGCGCATCTTCCTTCGAGCGCATCGAGCGGGTCTCGTTGCGGTCGGGATCGTAAAGCCGCGTTTCCTGGACGATCTTGCCGCCGGATTCGAGCACGTCGACCTGGCGATTGGCCTCGATCTCGACCACCGCCATCACGAAGCGCACCGAATTGACGTTCTTGGTCTCGGTACGCGTGCCGAACGGCTCACCCGGCTTGCGGACCGACACGTTGACGTCGGCCCGCATCGAGCCTTCTTCCATATTGCCGTCGCACGAGCCGACATAGCGCAGGATAGAGCGCAATTTCTTGACATAGGCGCCGGCCTCGGCGGGCGAACGCATGTCGGGTCGCGAGACGATCTCCATCAGCGCGACGCCCGAGCGGTTGAGATCGACATAGGAGCGCGTCGGATGCTGATCGTGCATCAGCTTGCCGGCATCCTGTTCGACATGGATACGCTCGATGCCGATCGTCTTGACCGCGCTGTCGGGATCCTTCTCGTCGAGCGTCACCTCGATCGTGCCCTCGCCCACCAGCGGATGATAGAGCTGCGAGATCTGATAGCCCTGCGGCAGATCGGCGTAGAAATAATTCTTGCGATCGAAGCGCGACCATTTGTTGATCTGCGCGTCGATGGCCATGCCGGTGCGCACCGCCTGGCGGATGCATTCGCGGTTGGGAACCGGCAGCATGCCGGGCATCGCGGCATCGACCAGCGACACCTGCGTATTGGGTTCCGCCCCGAACGCGGTCGCCGCGCCCGAAAAGAGCTTGGCCTGACTCGTGACCTGCGCGTGGACCTCGAGGCCGATCACGACCTCCCACTCGCCGGTTGCGCCCTGAATTCGATAGCTGCTCTCAGTCATGTCTTCGCTGTCTTCCCGTTCGCTTGCGCAATGGCTGTTCCGGGATGGGCGCCTTGCCCGTCATTTCCCGCCATGTGCGCCGCGATCCACGCCAGATACCTTCGATCACCACCTCGCCGATAAAGTCGAAGACGATGTCGACGAGGAAACTCACCTTACCACCATTGCTCCGGCCGCGCGGTGAAGCCCGCGCGCTGCTCGATCGCAAGGCCGGCATCGAGCACGCTCTGCTCGTCGAGCGCCTTGCCGATGATCTGCAGGCCGAGCGGAAGCCCCTGCCCGTCCAGACCGCCGGGCACCGACATGGCGGGAAGCCCTGCCAGCGAGCTCGGCACAGTGAACACGTCGTTGAGGTACATCGACAGCGGATCCGCCGATTTCTCGCCCAGCGCGAACGCTGCGGACGGCGCAGTCGGGGTCAGCAGCAGGTCGCAGCTTTCCCATGCCTTGTCGAAATCGCGCGCGATCAGCGTGCGGACCTTCTGTGCCTGATTATAATAGGCATCGTAGAAACCGGCCGAGAGCACATAGGTGCCGATCATGATGCGGCGCTTCACTTCGGCGCCGAAGCCGGCGGCACGGGTCGCGGCATACATGTCCTGCAGACCCGCATTGTCGGGCAGGTCGCGCAGCCCGTAGCGCACGCCGTCATAGCGAGCGAGGTTCGACGAGGCTTCCGCCGGCGCGATGATGTAATAGGCGGGCAGCGCATATTTCGTGTGCGGCAGCGAGACTTCGACCACCTCGGCGCCCGCGTCCTTCAGCCAGGCAATGCCCTGTTCCCACAGCGCCTCGATTTCGGCGGGCATGCCGTCGACGCGATATTCCTTCGGAATACCGACCTTCTTGCCCTTGAGATTGCCCGACAGGCTGCCGGCCCAGTCGGGCACGGGCAGGTCGAGCGAGGTCGAGTCCTTGGGGTCGAAGCCGGCCATGGCGCCGAGCATGATCGCGCAGTCGTTGACGTCGCGCGCCATCGCGCCCGCCTGGTCGAGCGAGCTGGCAAAAGCGACGACACCCCAGCGCGAGCAGCGGCCATAGGTGGGCTTGATGCCGGAGATGCCGACGAACGCGGCGGGCTGGCGGATCGAGCCGCCGGTGTCGGTGCCGGTCGCTGCGGGGCAGAGCCGCGCAGAGATCGCCGCCGAGCTGCCGCCCGACGAACCGCCGGGGGCAAGCGCGGCATTGCCGCCATCGTTGCGGCGCCAGGGCGAGATCACATTGCCGAAAGCGCTGGTCTCGTTGGAGGAGCCCATCGCGAACTGGTCGAGGTTGAGCTTGCCGAGCATGCCCGCGCCCGCCGCCCAGAGATTGGCGGAGACGGTGGATTCGTACGTCGGCGTGAAACCGTCGAGGATGCCGCTCGCCGCGGTCGTCGGCACGCCTTCGGTGCAGAACAGATCCTTCATGCCGATCGGCACGCCGGACAGCGGCTTGAGCTCGCCAGAGGTGCGCGCGGCGTCGGCCGCGTCGGCCGCTTTCAGCGCATGATCGGGCGTTTCGACGAGAAAGGCGTTGAGCGGCTTGGCCGCGGCAACGCGGTCGATAAAGGCCTGCGCCACTTCGCGCGCCGAGAAATCGCCGTCGCGGACGCCGTCGCGGATACCCGCGATGCCCAGGTCGGTCAGTGCGGTCGTCATTCGATCACCTTCGGAACGGTGAAGAAGCCATGTTCGGCCTGGGGTGCGTTCGCCAGCACGCGATCGCGGACATTGCCGTCGGTCACGATATCCTCGCGCAGGCGCAGCGTATTGGGGATGACCGCCGTCATCGGCTCGACATTGGCGGTGTCGACCTCTCCGAGCTGTTCGATCCAGCCCAGGATGTTGTTGAGCTCGGGCGCAAGCGCCTCGGCTTCCTGATCGGTCATCGCGATCCGCGCGAGGCTCGCGATCTTCTTCACGGTTGGGATATCGACTGACATGGCATTCCTGATGATCGGATCGGCTGAAGATCCGAAGCGCGGCTAGCATCCACGCCGCACCGCATCAAGCGAAGAGGCTATTCGAACACATCGCCGACCGGATTCCCGTTCACAAAGACCTGGCGTCGCCCGATGTTGCGGATTTCGATCGCGCCGCGCGCAATGGCTTCGCCGGCCAGTCGGTTGTGCGTCTTCACCTCATCGCTGGTCTTGCCGCCATAGGAATAGTCCGTCGTGGGCGGCTGCTCCCAATTGCCGCTCGCCGAAAGCCGCCGAACGTCGACGTCGGGCGAGCACGCTTCGCAGGTATAGGACACCAGCACGGCAACCGTATCGCCGGGCTTGTAGAGCAAGGCATAAGCCCGCTTGTCCGCCTGGCCTGCATAGCGGTCGAAGCGGCTGAAGGATTCGAGAAGCCCCTGTGGCAACGGCACTTTCTCCGGGACGATGCGCAACTCGCGCGCCATGCGTTCGGCCCTGGCCCTGCCGTCCTCATGCCGGGAAAGCGCCCAGCGATCCTCTGCCTTCGACGCCAGCGCGGCAGCCGTGCGGATCCTGGCATTGCCGCTCTTCGTCAGTCGATCGACCGCTGCCTTGCCCGGGTCGCCGAAATCGAAACGCAGCGCCGCCCAGTCGAATTTATCCGGGGACACACGCCCGCTTTGCAACCGCGCGACCTGATCGCACGTCGAGATCGCGTTGAAACTCAGGATCGGCAGCGCGAGGAACAGCGCAAGTCCACACAGGCCGAAGGCAAGTTTCAGATTGGCTGGCCGGACATGCCTTGCCCAATCCATCCGGCCGCGAACGAGCGCGACCAGATAGGCTAGACCAAAGGCACTGGCGACGATGACGAAGGTCAGCGCCCAGAGCCGGTCGGGCGTGAAACCATATTGCTGGATGCGCGCGCCCGTCGAGATCGCCGCGATCGCGGCAAGCGGCAGCATCGCGAGCGCGAGCGCCATCGCGCCCCAGCGCAGCGGCGGAAAACGGCTCTCATCCTCTTCGCTGTCGCCGATCACCACATTGGCCAGGATCAACGCGCCGACCACGCAGGACAGCAGGATCGGCGTCGTCGCCTTGGTCGCGTCCCACAATGCCGACAGCCCGGTGAACGGCAGGCTGGCGAGGAACAGCAGCAGTCCCGCGCCCAGCACGGGCGCGAGCACGCCGAGAAGCGCCACGACCACCTTCAACAGCAGCCGCGTGATCCCGTCGCGCTTGCGGAATACACCGACCGCAGCGCCAAGCGAGGTGCCGATCAGCAGCAAGACGAACCATTGTTCATCGAGCGCGTCGCGGATCAGGCGGATCCCGATCAGCGAGAACAATTCCGACAACAACAGAGTCAGCAGGAACACGACCCCGACAAACGCCGCCGAGGCGAACCAGATCACCACATTGGTCCAGGCATGGCCATGGACCTCGGCATAGGGGAAGCGCAGCGTGCCGTGATCGCGCGCGGTCTGGATCAAGGGCGCGGCGATCGCGATCGACAGAAAGGCGCAGACCATCCGCCAGCCTTCCGCCTCACTCCAGTCGTCCGGCGCGCCATTCCACCAGCAGATCGCAGCGAGAATCAACGCGGAGATCGCGGAAAAGGCGAGCGACGATTGCCAGCGCACACGCTCCAGCGTGTAGGCGAGCAACACCGCGAAGCAGCCGACGAACATCGCGGCCGACATTTGCCAGCTCGCCCACGCCGTGCCGCTCCGGTCGTCGCCCAGGATCAGATGGATCGAGAGGCCCGCAACCGCACCCAGCCCGGCCAGCAGCCATGGCCGCCACGCCCAGTCATCGCTTCGTTCGATCACATCGTCCATGGCTGGCTCTCCACCTTTGCCGGGAGCCTAACCGGTCATGCGCGAAAGGCGTCATGGATTTTCAATGGTGAATTGATGCAGCCCGCCGCGATTGCATCCTTCGCATCCAGCACTAATGGAAATCGCATTGCCCGGCGGCGCAATCTATGTTGCACTGCACAATGGAGACTCCCCGTTGGCCCGGAAATTCCTTTATGTGTTTGCGACCCTGATCGTGCTCGCGATCGCCGCCACCTTCGCCTATCGCCTGTTCGGTGTGCAGATGATGCGCACCGCGATGGTCCCCAGCGCAGATTTCCGCGCGCTGCCCGCGGCCGATGCCGGCGCCTATGCCGATCGCAAGATGTGGCTGGCCCGCCCCGATATCGCGCAGGGCAATCCGGCGCTGTGGACACCCAAGGGCTTCGCCCCTGCGCCCAGCCCGCGCGCGGCCGTCTTCTTCGTCCATCCGACATCCTATCTGAACCGTGCCGCGTGGAACGCGCCGCTCGACGATGCCGAAGCCAATGATCGCGCAACGCTGTTCCTGCGCGGACAGGCCAGCGCATTCAACGAAGCCGGCGCGATCTGGGCGCCGCGATATCGTCAGGCGACGTTCGGCGCTTTCCTGACCGGCAAGGCGGAGGCGGACAAGGCGCTCGACCTCGCCTATGGAGACGTGCTCGCGGCATTCGACCAGTTCGTCTCGGCGATCCCTGCCGATCAGCCGATCATCCTTGCCGGGCACAGCCAGGGCGCATTGCACCTCACCCGGCTGTTGCGCGAACGCGTGGCGGGCAAACCGCTCGCCGCACGGATCGTCGCCGCCTATGTGGTGGGCTGGCCGGTCTCGCGCACCGTCGACCTGCCGGCGCTCGGCCTTGCCGAATGTACCGCGCCCGATCAGACGGGATGTCTGCTAAGCTGGCAGAGCTTCGCCGAACCTGCCGAGCCCGACGCCGTGCTCGACACCTATAACAACAGCACCGGTTTCGACGGCAAGGCGCGTGCGGGAACGCCGATGGTCTGCACCAATCCCTTGACCGGCTCGCGTGGCGGCGGGGCGCCCGCCACGCTCAATCTCGGCACGCTGGTTCCATCCGCCGATCTCAAGACCGCGTCGTTGACGCCCGCCGCGGTGCCGGCGCGCTGCGACGAGCGCGGCCTGTTGCTGATCGGCGACCCGCCCGAACTGGGCCCCTATGTGCTGCCCGGCAACAATTACCATGTCTACGACTACAGCCTGTTCTGGGCGAATGTCCGCGCCGATGCGGCACGGCGGCTGGCGGCGTACAAGGGCTGATGATCACCACCGATTCGCACGTCTTCCATGATGCCCTGCCCGATGGCGGCCGGCTGGTCGGGCTCGACCTCGGCACCAAGACGATCGGAACCGCGCTGTGCGACGCGGGATGGAGCTTCGCCAGCCCGTCGGGAACGATCCGCCGCAGCAAATTCTCGGCCGACAAGGCGGCGCTCGTCGCGCTGATCGCGCAACAGCATGTCGCCGGAATCGTGCTCGGCCTGCCGATCAACCTGGACGGCAGCGAAAGCCCGCGCAGCCAGTCGACCCGCGCCTTTGCGCGCAATATCGGTGATCTCGGCCTGCCGATCCTGCTTTGGGACGAACGCTGGTCCACCCAGGCGGTCGAGCGCGCGATGATCGAGGCCGATCTCAGCCGCGCCAAACGCGCCGAACGGGTCGACACGCTGGCGGCCGCGCATATCCTGCAGGGTGCGATCGACGCGCTGGCCAGCGGGAGCGGATCGCTGACCTGACCGGCGTCAGAGCCCGGTGACGATCACGGTTTCCTTGAACGGCACTTCCATCACCACGACGCCGGCCTCGTCGATCACTTCGATCCGGCAAAGCAGGCACAGCCGCCCAGCGGTGATCTCACCGGCCATGATGCCGCGCGCGAGCCGAATCGCAGTTTCGCGCACCGTGTCGAGATCGTCGAATTCCTCGCCTTCGACATCGGGCGTCAGCGTGCCGCATTCGTAGAGATTGAAAAAATATCGAGCCATGCGCATTCCCGACAATGATGAAACATATTCGCCTGTGTGACCGGCCACTTAGCTGCCCGCGCATGCGCGGGCAAAGCCTGATAGATCGAATATGACATGGATCGCGATCATATCGGGCCTGCTGCTCGTCAACATCTTCGCCTTCATCCAGTTCGGCCGCGACAAGGCGCGTGCGCGCGCCGGACAACGGCGGATATCCGAAGCCGACCTGCTCTTTGCGGCCATGATCGGCGGAACGATCGGCGCCTATGCGGGGCGCGCCCGATTTCGCCACAAGACCAGGAAAGAGAGTTTTTCGATAAAACTCCACCTGATCGCGATGGTCCAGGCCGGCATTCTCATCGGGCTTGGCTGGGCCTGGTTCGGAGCGCCTTGAACTCGCCGATCAATCGGCCTAATCGCGGCCTTTAATGCCAGCACCCACACCCTTCCCGCCCACCGGCCTCACCGGTGCGGCGCAATTCCCGCACAGGCACCTGACCGGTATTTCCGGCCTCCAGCCCCACGAAATCGCGTTCCTGCTCGACGAAGCCGAGCAATGGGTGGATCTGAACCGCCGCGCCTCGAAACATGACGATCGGCTGGCCGGCCTGACGCTGATCAACGCCTTTTTCGAGAATTCGACGCGGACATTGCTCAGCTTCGAGATCGCGGGCAAGCGGCTGGGCGCCGATGTCGTGAACATGCACGCCGCGCAGTCGAGCGTGAAGAAGGGCGAGACGCTGATCGATACGGCGATGACGCTCAATGCGATGCGCGCCGACATCATCGTCATCCGCCATTCCAGCTCGGGCGCGGTGCAGCTCATCGCCGACAAGGTCGATTGCCCGGTGCTCAATGCCGGTGACGGCTGGCACGAACATCCGACCCAGGCGCTGCTCGACGCGCTCACCATCCGCCGGCGCAAGGGACGGATCGCCAATCTGCGCGTCGCGATCTGCGGCGACCTGCTCCACAGCCGGGTCGCCCGGTCCAACATCCTGGCGCTGACCGCACTCGCCGCCGAAGTGCGCGTGATCGCGCCGCCCACGCTGATGCCGCCCGCGATCGAGCGGATGGGCGTCACCCCCTTCACCGATTTCGACGCGGGCATCGCCGGTGCCGACGTCGTGATGATGCTCCGCCTCCAGAATGAGCGGATGGCCGGCGGCTTCATCCCCTCGCCGCGCGAATATCACGCGCTTTACGGTCTTACGCTCGAACGGCTCGAACGGGCCGCGCCCGATGCGCTCGTCATGCATCCCGGACCGATGAACCGGGGTGTCGAGATCGACAGCAACGTCGCCGACGATCCCGTCCGCTCGGCGATCACCGAACAGGTCGAGATGGGCGTCGCCGTCCGCATGGCCTGTCTCGACGTGCTGACGCGCCAACGCCGGGGCCTGGAGGGATGGGCATGAGCGCGCGCGCCGTCATCAATGGAGCCGATGGCCAGGCCGTGCTGATGCGCGATGGCATTATCGAAGCGATCGGCACGATCGCGGTTCCGGCAGGCGCCGAAGCCCTCAATGCGAAGGGCGCGTTGATCGCGCCGGGCATCATCGATCTGGGCGTGTTCGCGATCGACAAGCCTGCCTGCCGTGCGGGCGGAATCGTCCGCGCCGCGCTGATGCCCGATCAATCGCGACCACTCGACGATCCGGGCCTGATCCAGCGCGCGGCCGACAGCGGCAAGCCCGATCTCTGGGTCCACCCCATCGCCGCCGCGACGCGCGGACTGGCGGGAGAGGATCTCGCGGAATTCGCGACGATGCGCGACAGCGGCGCACAGGCGGTCGCGACCGGCCGCGGCTGGATCGCGGATTCGGGGGTGATGCGCCGGGTGCTGGCCTATGCCGCGCCGCTCGGCCTGACCGTCATCGTCCATGCCGAGGATGGGGGACTGACGGGCAATGCCGTCGCGACGTCGGGCGAGACCGCGACGCGCCTTGGCTTGCCGAGCGCGCCTGCCATTGCCGAAGCGATGGCGATCGCGCGCGACCTGGCGCTGGTGGAGGATACGGGCGCCGCGATCCACTTCCGCCAGGTGACGACCGCGGCGGGCTTCGCGCTGATCCGTGCGGCAAAGGCAAAGGGTTTGCCCGTCACCTGCGGCATCACGCCGGCGCATCTCTATCTTTCGGACATCGCCGTTTCCGATTTCCGAACCTTTGCGCGCCTCTCTCCGCCACTGCGCGCCGAAAGCGATCGTCAGGCCGCGCTGGCCGCCCTGGCGGACGGCACGATCGACGTGCTGTGTTCAGGCCATGATCCCCGTGGCCCCGAGGACAAACGCCTACCTTTCGCCGACGCGGCGCCGGGCATGGCGGGCGCGGAGACATTGCTCGCCTTGGGGCTGGGGCTGGTCCGCGACGAGCATATCGCCCTGCCCCGCCTGTTCGAGCTGCTTGCGGCCAATCCCGCGCGCATCCTGGGCCTGGAAACCGGAACGCTGAGCATCGGCGCGCCCGCCGACCTGATCCTGGTGGAACCCGATGCGCCATGGCGCATCGATACGGCCCGCATGACGGCGCGCGCCGGCAACACGCCGTTCGACGGCATGCCGGTACAGGGCCGCGTCACCGCAATGATCAAGGGCGGCCAACCCATCGGTTGACCGCCCTGTCTGTCCGGGAACGGACTTGGATCTGCTAAAAGCGCTCAGCGTGCCGCGAGACGCATCCCGCCAGCGGCCCGCATCGCCCATTGCGACTGGGGCTGTCCGCTGTCGACACGGACGAAACAGCTGCCGCCATTCGCCTTGACGCGTGCGCAAACCGCATTGGCGGCGTTGCGCGTAGCGAATCCGCCAGCAGCGACACGGTGGAGCGTTGCCGAACCCGAACGGAAGGATTCGCCGTTCGGCGGATAATCGGTGAGCGAACCATAGCGACCCACCGCCCGCTTCCAGGCGGCTTCCGCCTTGGCAGGCGTCGAGAAGGCGCCAAGCTGCACGACGAAACGGCCGCCAGTGACGGCATGCGCGACGGCGGCCTGCTTGACCGGACCATTGCTCGCACGGATGAGCCCGGCAGGAACGGCTTGCACGATTTCCCGGCTGGGCGCGAACACCACCTGGCGGAGCGTTGCGGCTTCGGCGACCTGCACCGGCGCGGCATCCTGCACGGGAACGGACTCCGACGCCGGGGTCGCGTCCGCGCTTTCCGCAGCAGTCGGGGCGAACATCTGTTCCGGGCTCGCAGCGGCCAGTGCCTGCCGCTCCGGTCCGGCATCGGGCGCCAGCGCCAGACGCTCGGGCTGGCCACGATCGAGCACGGCCTTCACACCGAGCAGGCTCGCCACCTGATCCCAGCTGTTGCGCGGCTGAGCGAAGCTCGCCCAATTGGCAAGACGGCCATCGACCTCATTGGCGGGAACATCCTGCTCGGCAATCGCGCGCGCGCGCGTCCAGTCACCCGCCAATGCATAGGTCAGCGCCAGATTCTGGCGGGTCTTGCCCGAAGCCCCCTCCGCACGTGCCGCGGCTTCGAGCATCTCGACCGCGCCGTGAATGTCGCCGGCCAGCGCCAGCGCCAGACCGTGATCGGCGACGGGCACCGAATTGGCGGTCTTCTCCAGCGTGTCGCGCGCAATGTCGGGGCGGCCCAGCGCGATCTGCGACAAAGCGAGGCTCAGCGCGGCACGGCCATTGTCCGGATCGAGGCGCAGCGTGTCGAGAAACGCGGTTTCCGCGGAAACGAAGCGACCGCCGGCCAGATAGGCCTGACCGAGCAGCATGCGATAGGAGGCCTGGCGCGGCTGGGCGGCGACCGCCGCCTCCGCCGCCGCGATCGCCGTCGCGAAATCATTGGCCTTCAACGCCTTTTCCGCCTTGGCGGCCGACGATGCGGCCCCCTTGGACGAACCGCCCATGTCGGACGCGGATGCGATCGCCATCTTCTTGGCGGCGGGATTGCAACCGACCAGCGTGGCGCCGAGCACCAATGCCGATCCGGCAAGCTTGAGGACGAGAATCTTGTTCATCTCAGTAAACCCCATTTCCCTTAGCGGGTCGCACCCGGAACCTTGCGGGCGAGTTCGTCGATTTCAGGCAGAGTGGCGAGAAACTGGTCGAGCGCGTCGGTGACGATCGATTGCGCCGATTCACGGCTGATCGCACAGGCCAGGCGCAGTTTCAGATGCCGCTCGGGATCGAGCCGCAGCGTGAAGGCCGCCTTGCCCTTGCGGCTCTTTGCCGCCTTGTGCGCGCGCTTCACCGCAACGATCGGAACCTTGCGCGTCGCCAGCACGGCCGCCGGGGCGGCCTCAGGCACGGCCAAGGCCGGCTCCATTTCGATCGCGGGCTCGGCATAAGCGGGTTCCGCATCGAACGACGCGTCGTCGAACTCGACCTCGGCCTGTTCGACCGACACCAGCATTTCGGGTGCGTGGAAATCCTGTGGCGCGAGGCTCAGTTCCTCGGCCAGTTCCTCGCGCTGGAGCACCACGGGGGGCAGGTCGTGCGCGGGCTCGGGATGGACATCCTGGTGGATCGGAACGGGGTGACGCATGTCGTGCCCCATGTCGTTCCAGCCGAGATCGTCATGCCCGTTGAAGGGATTGCCGAAGCTGCCGAAACCCTGGGGACGCATGGCAGGCTTGGCCTGCCCCTTGCGCGCGAGCAGGGTGGATGAAAGCGATGCGAGTGGCTTTGGTTCGCCCATGATACCCTCCCCTTACTGGCCGACGACGCGGCGGCCGAAACCACCTGCCGGCCGGGGAGCATTATATGGATGGCCGAGCGACGGCGCGCTGAACACCGTGCGCCTGAAATTCTTCTCCAGCCGATCGGACACATAGGTCCAGAGTTCGACGACTTCGTTCGCGGACCGGCTCTTGGGGTCGACTTCCATCACGGTGCGACCGTCGATCATCGACGCGGCGAAATCGGTGCGGTGATGCAGCGTGACCGGGGCGACGGTGCCGTGCTGCGAAAGCGCGACGGCGGCTTCATACGTGATCTTGGCCTTGGGAGTCGCGCCGTTGACCACGAAGATCAGCGGCTTGCCGGCGCGTTCGCACAGATCGACGGTCGCGCCGACCGCACGCAGATCGTGCGGGCTCGGACGCGTCGGGACGACGATCAGTTCGGCGACGGCGATGACGCTCTGGATCGCCATGGTGATGGCGGGCGGCGTATCGATCACCGCCAGTCGGAACCCCTGCTGGCGCAGCACTTCGAGATCGGATGCGAGGCGGGCGACGGTGGTCTGTGCAAAGGCCGGATATTCAGCCTCGCGCTCGTTCCACCAATCCGCGAGCGAGCCCTGCGGATCGATATCGATCAGCACGACAGGGCCGGCACCGGCGCGTTGCGCCTGCACGGCGAGATGACCCGACAAGGTGGTCTTGCCCGATCCTCCCTTCTGCGATGCAAGTGCAAGAACGCGCATAGATTCCCCTCGGCTCGAATTCCCGGATCGGCCAATCGCATGTTGAGCGCTAAAATCTGGTTAACGATGCGAAAGCTGTTCCGCGGATCGTTCCGCTTCAAACCATGCTGAATTTTGTGCTAATAACCGCTTAGTAAATTGTGCTTACACTGATCCGCCGTGACGATTTTCAGGGGTTTGGGCAGATGCGGTTCGTGGGGATGATGGGATTGGGGCTGGCATTGGCAAGCCTGGCGGCGCCGGCGATGGCGGACGTCAAGGCCGGCGTCGATGCCTGGCAACGCGGCGATTATGCCACCGCCGTCAAGGAATGGCGTCCGGCCGCGATCGCGGGCGACGCCGATGCGCAGTTCAACCTAGCACAGGCCTATAAGCTGGGCCGCGGCGTGCCCGCGCCCGATCTGAAACAGGCAGAGGCCTGGTATCAAAAGGCCGCGATGCAGGGTCATGCCCAGGCCGAGGACAATTACGGACTGATCCTGTTCCAGAACGGCAGCCGCAAGGAAGCGCTGCAATGGATCCGGAAATCGGCGGATCGCGGCGAGCCCCGCGCGCAATATGTGCTGGGAACCGCGCTGTTCAACGGCGATCTGATCGACAAGGACTGGATCCGCGCATATGCGCTGATGACCCGCGCCTCGTCCGCCGGCCTGCCCCAGGCATCGAGCACGCTTGCGCAAATGGATCAATATATCCCGCTCGATCAGCGCCAGAAGGGCACCGCGCTTGCGCGCGATCTCGAATTGCGGGCTGCCAAGCCGCAGATGCAGATGTCGGCGATCGCCTCGGCGGATCTGCCACCGTCCAGCGCCGCTCCTCAGCGCCCGGGCACAAGCTATCCGCCACCGGGCGAGGCACGCCCCGCCGCTCCGCCGCCGCCCGCAGTGGTGAAAGCGCCGGCCAGGCCCGTTGCAGTTGCCGCCGCACCGACACCCACGCCCTCGCGCAGCGGTGCATGGCGCATCCAGCTGGGCGCATTTGGCGAGCATGGCCGCGCCAAGGCGCTATGGACATCCCTTGAGCGCAACATCAGCGGCCTTGGGGCGCTTCAACCCTTTCTGGTGAAGGCCGGCGCGATCACCAAGCTGCAGGCCGGGCCGTTCGCGACCAAGGCCCAGGCCGAAAGCCAATGCACCGCGGTCAAGCGCGCAGGTCAGGCCTGTCTGGCTGTGAAGGCTTAGCGATCGGAATTTACGCCTGTCGCTCCGGCTTTCGCTGGAGCGACAGATCGTTGAAAGCCGTCCCGTCAGCTCACCCAATCGCGCCGCGCAATGCCCTGCGCGTAGAGCAGCGCGGTGAGATCGCCGTGCAGCACGCGGGCATCGGCCGCCGCCGCAGCCTTTTCCTTGGCATGATAGGCGATACCGAGCCCGGCCGCCTCGATCATCGGAATGTCGTTGGCGCCGTCGCCCACCGCCAGCGTCCGTTCGACGGCGACACCATGTTCGGCCATCGCCGCCAGCAGCGCCTCTCGCTTCGCCTCCGCGCCGATCACCGGGCGCTGCACGGTGCCGTCGAGCCGTCCGTCCGACGTGCCCAGGCGGTTCGAGATCGCACGATCGAAACCGATCGCTGCGGCGACGGGATCGGCGAAATGCGTGAAACCGCCCGACACCAGCACCGCGGTAGCGCCGCGCGCGCGCATCGTGCGCACCAGCGGCTCGGCGCCCGGCATGATGCGGACACGCTCGCGATAGCAGGTTTCCAGAACGCCGACCTCCATGCCCTTGAGCAATGCGACGCGCGCATCGAGCGCCGCTTCGAAATCGAGTTCACCCTGCATCGCCCGTTCGGTCACCGCCGAGATCTCGGCGCGCAGACCGGCATAGTCGGCCAGTTCGTCGATGCATTCGACGGTGATCATCGTCGAATCCATGTCGGAGATGATCAGCGCCTTTTCGCGCAGCGCCTCGCGCTGGACGATCGTGTCGGTCCGCGCGATCTGCCCCTCGATCGCACGCCGCGCCGCGACCGGATCGCCGGTGAATGTCAGGTCGAACGCCCGTTCTGCGTCGATCCAGCGCCCCTCGCCCGGCTCGCAACCGGCTGCGCGCAACCGATCCGCTGCATCGACGGTATCGCCCGCGGAAAGACCGTCGGCTATCAAGGTAACGATGAACAAGACTCGGCTCCCGCGCCCAAAACCGGTCGCGCTCATTGCAGGCCCGACCGCCAGCGGCAAGTCGGCATTGGCGGTTCGCCTCGGCCGGATGCAGCCATCGGTGGTGATCAATGCGGATTCGATGCAGGTTTATCGTGACCTGCGTCTCCTGAGCGCACGCCCGGCGGCGGACGAGATGGACGATATTCCCCACCGCCTGTTCGGCCATGTCGATGGTGCGGAGGCCTGTTCGGCGGCACGCTGGGCAACCGATGCACGCGCGGAGATCGACGCCGCGCACGCAGCAGGACAATTGCCGATCCTGGCGGGCGGCACCGGACTCTATCTGCGCACCCTGCTCGACGGCATCGCCCCCGTGCCCGAAATCGATCCGGCGATCCGGTCGGCGGTACGCGCGCTGCCCGTCGCCGCCGCCCATGCCGCGCTGGCGATCGAGGATCCGGCCGCCGCCGCCCGGCTTGCGCCGGCCGATACCAGTCGCGTCGCGCGCGCGCTCGAAACGGTCCGTTCAACGGGCCGGCCGCTCGCCGCCTGGCAGGCGGAACGCAGCGGCGGGATCGGCAGCGATATTCGCCTGGCCGCGGTCGTCCTGCTGCCGCCACGCGAATGGCTGTTCGAACGGATCGACAGACGCTTCGATCAGATGATCGCGCAAGGCGCGATCGACGAAGTCGAAATGCTGCTCGCACGCGGGCTCGATCCCGCATTGCCGGTCATGCGTGCGATCGGCGTACCGGAAATCGCGGCCTGGCTAAGGGGCGAGATCGACCGCGATGCCATGGCCGAACGCGGGCGCATCGCCACGCGTCAGTATGGAAAGCGCCAATATACCTGGTTCTCGCGCCAGCCGCCGCCCGAATGGGAGCGACATGACGCGCAACCTGATGACAATTTTATCTCTCATATCGCAATTAAATTACACAACTATGCGTTGACAGATTAATTTCTTATCTCTAGCCAGCCCGCTTGCTTTCGCTGCGCTGCGGCGCAAAGAGACGTGTGCCAAACGGAGACGACGGATGACTGCGGAAAAGTCCGGTGCGGACATATTGGTCGAGGCACTCAGCGACCTGGGTGTCGAGGTCATATTCGGCTATCCCGGTGGCGCCGTGCTTCCGATCTACGACGCGATCTTCAAGCAGAAGCGGATCAAGCACATCCTGGTTCGTCACGAACAGGCCGCAACGCATGCTGCGGAGGGCTATGCCCGTTCGACCGGCAAGCCCGGCGTGGTGCTGGTGACATCGGGGCCCGGCGCAACCAACGCGGTCACCGGCATCACCGACGCGCTGATGGATTCGATCCCGATGGTCGTCATCACCGGCCAGGTGGCGACGCATCTGATCGGCAGCGATGCCTTTCAGGAAGCCGACACGATCGGCATCACCCGCCACTGCACCAAGCATAATTATCTGGTGAAGTCGCCCGAGCGGCTGGGCGATGTGATCCACGAAGCCTTCCATATCGCGACGTCGGGTCGTCCGGGTCCGGTGGTGATCGACATCCCCAAGGACGTCCAGGTCGCGACCGCGAAATATCGCAAGCCGGCGGCGATCCAGCACAAGACCTATCGTCCCGCGCTGAAGGCCGACCAGTCGCTGATCGAGGCGGCGGTCGAGATGCTGGCCGCGGCCGAGCGGCCGATCCTCTATACCGGCGGTGGCGTGATCAACGCCGGCCCTGCTGCGGCGCAACTGCTGCGCGAACTGGCGAAGATCACCGGCGCACCCGTCACGTCGACATTGATGGGCCTGGGCGCCTTCCCCGCCTCGTCCGATCAGTGGCTGGGCATGCTGGGCATGCACGGCACCTACGAAGCCAATTTCGCGATGAATCAGGCCGATCTGATCATCGCGCTCGGCAGCCGCTTCGACGACCGCGTCACCGGACGGCTCGATGCCTTCGCGCCCAATGCGAAGAAGATCCACATCGATATCGATCGTTCCTCGGTCAACAAGACCGTCGCCGTCGACCTGCCGATCATCGCCGATGTCGGCCGCGCGATGGAGGATATGATCCGCGTCTGGAAGGGTCGCCAGCACCGCAAGAACGACCTGTCGGCCTGGTGGTCGCGGATCGCGGAATGGCGCGCCAAGAAGTGCCTGGAATTCCCGGCCTCGGCCAAGGAGATCATGCCGCAGCAGGCGATCCGCAGCCTGTGGGAGGCGACCAAGCACCTGAACCCGATCATCTCCACCGAGGTCGGCCAGCACCAGATGTGGGCCGCGCAGCATTTCCATTTCGAACAGCCGAACAAATGGCTCACCTCGGGCGGGCTCGGCACGATGGGCTATGGCCTGCCCGCCGCGATCGGTGCGCAGCTCGGCAATCCCAATGCGCTGGTGATCGATATCGCGGGCGAAGCCTCGATCCAGATGAACATCCAGGAACTGGGCACGGCGACGCAATATCGCCTGCCGGTGAAGCTGTTCATCCTCAACAACGAATATATGGGCATGGTCCGCCAGTGGCAGGAACTGACCTATTCCAGCCGTTATTCGGAAAGCTATTCGGACGCGCTGCCCGATTTCGTGAAGCTCGCCGAGGCCTATGGCTGGACGGGCATCCGCATCGAGGGACAGCAGGAACTGGAACCGGGCATCCGCCAGATGCTGGATACGCCCGGACCGGTGCTCGTCGACTGCCGCGTGGCGAAGCTCGCCAATTGCTTCCCGATGATCCCGTCGGGCGCGGCGCACACAGAGATGATCCTCCAGACCGATCAGGTATCGGGTGAGATGGACGACGAGGCGAAGGCGCTGGTCTGATGCATATCAAGGAAGAAAAAAGAGAGCGGCACACGCTGGCCGTGATCGTGGACAATGAAGCGGGCGTGCTGGCACGCATCGCCGGTCTGTTCACCGCGCGCGGCTATAATATCGAGAGCCTGACGGTGACCGATATCAGCGACGACGATCTGATCAGCCGCATCACCATCGTTACCTCCGCTTCTGCTCCGGTGATGGACCAGATCATCGCGCAGCTCGAGCGGCTGGTACCCGTCCACAAGGTGGTCGACCTGACCGTGCTCGGCCCGCATGTCGAGCGCGAACTGGCGCTGGTGAAAGTGGCCGGCACCGGCGATCACCGGATCGAGGCGCTACGGCTGGCCGAAGTCTATCGTGCCCGCGTCGTCGATGCGACGATCTCCAGCTTCGTCTTCGAAGTGACCGGCACGACCGACAAGATCGACAAGTTCGTCGAACTGATGGGTGAGGTCGGCCTGGTCGAAGTCGCCCGCACCGGCATCGTCGCCATTTCCAGAGGGAAAGAGGCGGCCTGAATTCCACGTCCCGGCTTCGTTCGAAACGAACGGAGCCTCGAATCTCAACACCATTCGTCCCGCAGCACGGGACGCCTGACTAGGGGAAGAAGAATGCGCGTATATTACGACCGCGATGCGGATCCGAAGCTGATCGCTAGCAAGAAGATCGCCATTGTCGGCTATGGCAGCCAGGGCCACGCCCATGCGCAGAATCTGCGCGATTCAGGCGTTCAGGAGGTCGCGATCGCGCTTCGCGCCGGGTCCGCCACCGCGAAGAAAGCCGAAGCCGCTGGTTTCAAGGTGCTGTCCAACGCCGAGGCCGCCGCCTGGGCCGATATCGTCATGGTCCTCGCACCCGACGAGCATCAGGCCGCGATCTATGCCGACGATCTCCACGCCAATATGAAACAGGGTGCGGCGCTCGCTTTCGCCCACGGCCTCAATGTCCATTTCAACCTGATCGAGCCGCGCGAGGATCTCGACGTGATCATGATCGCGCCCAAGGGCCCGGGTCACACCGTCCGCTCCGAATATGTCCGCGGCGGCGGCGTGCCCTGCCTGATCGCAGTCGCGCAGGACAAGAGCGGCAATGCGCATGACATCGCGCTCGCCTATGCCTCCGGCGTCGGCGGCGGCCGTTCGGGCATCATCGAGACCAATTTCCGCGAGGAATGCGAAACCGACCTGTTCGGCGAGCAGGCCGTGCTGTGCGGCGGCCTGACCCATCTGATCCAGGCGGGTTTCGAAACTTTGGTCGAAGCGGGCTACGCCCCCGAAATGGCCTATTTCGAGTGTCTCCACGAAGTGAAGCTGATCGTCGACCTGATGTATGAAGGCGGCATCGCCAACATGCGCTACTCGATCTCCAACACCGCCGAATATGGCGACATCACCACCGGCCCGCGGATCATCACGTCCGAGACCAAGGCCGAGATGAAGCGCGTCCTGGCGGACATTCAGGGCGGCCGTTTCGTCAAGAATTTCGTGCTCGACAATCGCGCCGGCCAGCCTGAGCTGAAGGCCGCGCGCAAGCAGGCCGCGGCACACCCGATCGAACAGGTCGGCGCCGAACTGCGCGCGATGATGCCCTGGATCGGCGCCAACAAGCTGGTCGACAAGGAAAAGAACTGAGGAACCTGCGCGTCCCGGCAAGGCCGAAGACGCGCACCTCGTGAAATGATCACGGCGGCGGGTGCCTGCATCCGCCGCCATTTTCATGCCCACTGGCCGGCGTCATCCCAGGTGAAACGCAGTGATTCCAGACACATCGCACTTCTGGATTGCTTCGCCGCTCGCCCCCTCGCAATGACGACCGCGTGATGACGGATGGGAGCGCGATCATTTCGGTATTTGCCACACACCAGGCGCAGCTCGACGCACTGAAAGCCGCGGATCGCCTCCGCGCTCTGCGCCCGCGCGACGGGCTCGACTTTTCGTCCAACGACTATCTCGGCCTCGCGAACTCGGACGCGCTGCGTACCGCGCTGGCCGAGGGGATCGCGTTGGGCCTACCGATGGGCTCGGGCGGATCGCGGCTGTTGCGCGGCAATCACGAGGCGCACGAGGCACTCGAAGCCGATGCCGCGCGCCACTATCGCAGCGAAGCGGCGCTGTTCCTTTCGACCGGCTTCGCCGCCAATGCCGGGCTGTTCGCGACATTGCCGCAGCGGGGCGACCTGATCGTCCATGATGCGCTGATCCATGCCAGCGCGCATGACGGAATGCGCCTCAGCCGCGCCGAGCGGGTCGCCGCCGCGCACAACGACGCGTCCGCATTCGAGGATGCGATCTCCGTCTGGCGTGCCGCGGGCGGCACGGGCCGCGTCTGGATCGCGGTGGAAAGCCTTTACAGCATGGATGGCGACCGTGCGCCGCTTTCCGACCTGGCGATCATCGCCAGACGCCATGATGCCATACTCGTCGTCGACGAAGCGCACGCGACCGGCGTGTTCGGCGCCGATGGGCGTGGCCTGGCCGACGATCTCGGGCTCGGCGAGCAGCTCATCACGCTCCACACCTGCGGCAAGGCGCTGGGCTGCGAGGGTGCCCTGATCTGCGCCCCGCGCACCGTGATCGATTTCCTGATCAATCGCGGCCGCCCCTTCATCTTCTCGACCGCGCCCTCGCCGCTCGTCGCGCATTGCGTCGGCCATGCGATCGGCATCGCCGCCGCCGACCCCGAACGGCGAGCGCGGCTCGCCCGGCTGGTCGATCATGCCGCGATACGCCTTGCCCCGCTCGGCATCCCGGCCACGGGATCGCAGATCGTACCCGTCGTGATCGGTGAGGACGACCGGACGATGGCGATGGCCGCCATGCTTCAAGAGCGCGGCTTCGACATTCGCGGAATCCGCCCGCCCACCGTGCCGGAAGGCACCGCACGGCTGCGCCTGTCGCTGACGCTCAACGTGACCGAGACGGATGTCGATGCGATGGCCGACGCGCTCGCCGAGGCGATGGCGCCGGTTCCGGCATGAGCGCGCAATTCGTCGTCACCGGCACCGACACCGGCATCGGCAAGACGGTATTCGCAGCCGCACTCGTCCAGGCGCTCGGCGCGACCTATTGGAAGCCGATCCAGGCAGGATTGGAAGACGAGACCGACAGCGAAACCGTTGCGCGGCTGACCAATCCTCCCTCCCCGGGACGGGGAGGATCTGTTCTTCCCGAAACCCATCGGCTGAACACGCCAGCCTCGCCCCATCTCGCTGCAGAACTGGACAGCGTAGCCATCGATATCGGCACACTCATGCCGCCTGAAACAAACGGCCCGCTGGTGATCGAGGGGGCCGGCGGTGCGCTGGTGCCTGTCACGCGCGATACGCTGTTCGCCGACATCTTCGTGCGCTGGCAGATCCCGGTGATCGTCTGCGCGCGCACTGGTCTCGGCACGATCAACCACAGCCTGTTGACGATCGAGGCGCTGCGCCATCGCGACGTGCCCATCCACGGCATCGCGTTCATCGGTGATCCCATGCCCGACAGTGAAGCGATCATTCCCGCGTTCTCGGGCATACGCCGCCTCGGCCGCCTGCCCCGGCTCGATCCACTGACCCCGGATACGCTGGCCACCGCCTTTGCTGCCGGTTTCAACCTGGATGATTTCCGATGACCGGATCGCCCGTCTGGCACCCCTTCACCCAGCACGGCCTGGGCGAACCGATTCCGCTGATCGCCCGCGCCGAAGGGGCGGCGATCTTCACCGAGGACGGCAGTCGCTGGATCGACGCGATCTCGTCCTGGTGGGTGGTCACGCACGGCCATTGCCATCCGCGCATCATGGCGGCGGTCCGCGCGCAGACCGAAAGGCTCGACCAGCTCATTTTCGCGGGCTGGACGCACGAGCCCGCGGAAACGCTGGCGCGCGCGCTCGTCGCGATCACCCCCGAGCCGCTGAAGCGCGTTTTCTTTTCGGACAGCGGATCGACCAGTGTCGAGGTCGCGCTCAAGATGGCGCTCGGTTACTGGGCCAATATCGGCGAGCCGCGCCATCGCGTGCTGGTGATGGAGCATAGCTATCATGGCGACACGATCGGCGCGATGTCGATCGGCGCGCGCGGCGTGTTCAATCGCGCTTACGAGCCGCTGCTCTTCGATGTCGGCACCATCCCCTTCCCCATAGCGGGTAAGGAACAGGACACGCTCGACGCGCTGGAGGTCGCCTGCCGCGACCATCCCGCCGCCTTCATCGTCGAACCGCTGATCCTGGGCGCCGGCGGGATGCTGATCTATCCGCCGCATATCCTGGCCGAGATGCGCGCGATCTGCGCGGCACATGGGGTGCTGTTCATCGCCGACGAAGTCATGACCGGCTGGGGCCGCACGGGCACGATGTTCGCATGCGAACAGGCGGGCATCGCACCCGATATCATGTGCCTGTCCAAGGGGCTGACCGGCGGATCGCTGCCGCTTGCGGTCACGCTCTGCGCCGAGCCGATCTTCGCGGCGCACTGGTCGGAGGATCGCGCCCGCACTTTCTACCATTCGAGTTCCTACACCGCGAACCCGATCGCTTGTGCCGCCGCCAATGCCAATCTCGCCATCTGGCGCGACGAGCCGGTCCAGACACGGATCGATGCGCTGGCCGCAATGCAGGCAGGCCATATCGCGCGCCTGTCCGACCATCCCCGCCTGAGCGGACAGCGCCGGCTGGGCACGATCGCGGCGATCGATGTCGAGGTCTCCGACAGCGGCTATCTCTCCGACCTCGCACCGCGCCTGGCCGCTCGGTTCCGCGAACGCGGCGCGCTGCTCCGGCCACTCGGCAACACCATCTATGTGATGCCGCCTTACGGCATCACGGCCGAGGATCTCGACCACATCTATGCGGTGATCGGCGAAGCGCTCGACACGATCTGAGGAAACGCATCGTTTCGCGCTTTCCGATGGAACTTCGCGCGCATTTCGCCAATTGTCCGTTCCGCACACTCAACGAACGGAGCACCCCATTCCGATGCGCAGAATCCTGATCGCAACCAGCCTCGCCACGCTGGCCGCCATTGCCGTGCCCGTCATCGCGCAGATGCCGACCAGCGCGCCGGGCACCAAGGACCGGAGCAAGGTCGTCGCCGGCACCTATGCCGCCGATCCCGGCCACAGCCTGATCGCATGGGAAGTCAATCATTTCGGCTTCAGCCCCTATCATGGGTTGATCACCGGGGTCAGCGGCACCTTGAAGATCGATCCCGCCAATCTGGCCGCGTCGTCGGTCGAGGTCACCATCCCGATCAAAGCCGTTGCGCCCTTCGCCGGAGTGGCGAGCGGCAATGCCAAGCTCGATGCGCATCTGGCGACCGCCGATTTCTTCGATGCCGAGAAGTTTCCGACGGCCAGCTTCAAATCGACGCGCGTGATTCCCGACAAGGACGGCGACGAAGCGAAGATCGAGGGCAATCTCACCATCCGCGGTGTGACCAAGCCCGTGGTGCTCGACGCCGAATTCGTCGGCGCGGGCATCAACCCCTTCGTCAAGAAGCCGACAGTGGGTTTCAAGGCCGAAGCCACGATCAAGCGCAGCGATTTCGGCATCAGTTACGGCGTGCCGCTGGTCACCGACGCCGTGAAGCTCGACATCTCCGCCGCCTTCGAAAAATGATGCGAAGGAACCCGTCCGGCCCCTGCCGGGCGGGTTTCCTCTGGACACGCGACCGGTTCCGCGTCATTGAACCGGATATGTCAGCGCACCGCGCCCTGCTTCTTCTTCGACTTACGCGCCCTTAGGCGCGACGTTTCCGTGCGGCCTGCGGGCTGCCGCGACCGCCTAAGGGCAGATCACCGGAACCCAGCAACTCCACCCGCTTATGCGCGGATGAAGCGAAGAGAGCACAGCCATGTTACGCGATCCCTCGACCAAATATCGTCCTTTCCCCCAGATCGACCTGCCCAACCGCCAATGGCCGTCGCGTACGATCACCCAGGCGCCGCGCTGGCTGTCGACCGACATGCGCGACGGCAACCAGGCGCTGATCGATCCGATGGACGGCGAAAAGAAGACCCGTTTCTTCGACCTGCTGCTCAAGGTCGGCGTGAAGGAAATCGAGGTCGGTTTCCCCTCCGCCGGCGCCACCGAGTTCGATTTCATCTCCGGCCTGGTCCAGACCGGCCGCGTTCCCGACGACGTCGTCATCCAGGTGCTGACCCAGTCGCGCCGCGACCTGATCGAAACCAGCTTCCAGAGCCTGAAGGGCGCCCGCCAGGCGATTGTCCATCTCTACAACGCGGTCTCGCCGGCCTGGCGCAAGATCGTCTTCGGCATGACCCGCGACGAAGTGCGCGAGATCGCAATCACCGGCGCCAAGATCCTGCGCGACGAAGCCGCCAAGCAGCCCGACACCGACTGGATGTTCGAGTACAGCCCCGAAACCTTCTCGACCGCCGAGATCGATTTCAGCGTCGAAGTGTGCGCGGCGGTGATGGATATCCTGAAACCCACGCCCGAGAAGCCGATCATCTTCAACCTGCCCGCCACCGTCGAGTGCGCGACGCCCAATATCTATGCCGACCAGATCGAATATTTCTGCCGCGCCATTCCCAATCGCGACAGCGTGATCGTCAGCCTCCACACGCATAATGACCGCGGCACCGGCGTCGCCGCGACCGAACTCGGCCTGATGGCGGGCGCCGACCGCGTCGAAGGCTGCCTGTTCGGCAATGGCGAACGCACCGGCAATGTCGATCTCGTCACCGTCGCGCTCAACATGTACACGCAGGGCATCGATCCCGGCCTGGACTTCTCGGACATCGATGAAGTCATCAAGACCGTCGAATATTGCAACGCCATCCCCGTCCATCCGCGCCACCCCTATGCGGGCGAACTCGTCTTCACTGCCTTTTCGGGCAGCCATCAGGACGCGATCAAGAAGGGCTTCGCGGCGCAGGAAGCGCGCAACGACGACTATTGGGAAGTCCCCTATCTGCCGATCGATCCCGCCGATCTGGGCCGCAGCTACGAAGCGGTGATCCGGGTCAATTCGCAATCGGGCAAGGGCGGCGTCGCCTGGGTTCTCGAACAGGATCAGGGGCTGAAGCTGCCCAAGCGCCTCCAGGCCGATTTCAGCCGCCACGTCCAGGCGATGGCCGACGAGACCAGCCGCGAACTCAATGCCGCCGACATCTGGCAGTCATTCCAGACCGCCTATCGCCTCGACGGGCCGCACCGCTTCACGCTGGAGGCATATGACGAGACGCGCGCGCCCAATGGCGACCGCATCTTCGCCGGCCATATCGGCATCGACGGCGAGACGCGCTCGGTCAGCGGACGCGGCAACGGCCTGATCTCCAGCGTCGTCGCGGCGCTGCGCGACCAGTGCGGCGTCGAATTCGACATCGCCGACTATAGCGAGCACGCGATCGGCACCGGATCCAATGTGCAGGCGGCCGCCTATGTCGAATGCCGCACACCCGACGGCCGCACCGTCTGGGGCGTGGGCATCGACGAGGATGTCGCGACCGCCAGCGTCCGCGCCGTTCTTGGGGCCGCCAACGGGCTGGGTTAGACAGGCCGAAATTCCTCGGAATCCCGGTCATCCTGAACTGAGCCTCGACAAGGATTTCATAATCGGCGAATCTGCATTCTCTTGAGGGGGGTGGGTGATGGAAGGGTTGCGCGAGGCGATCGCATCGGTGCGCGGAACCATCCTCTCCACCTTCGTCTTCACCGGTCGCTCGCGCAGGCTCGACTTTGCCAATTACTGGTTGGCATCAATGCTTGTGGTTGCCGCGCTTCACCTGGCTACTGACAAGCTCTGGGCATGGGAGAGCCGAATCCTCGTCCGATCGGTCATCGACATTTTCTTCACACTGCCCATGATCGCACTCTTCGTCCGGCGACTTCATGATCAGGGTCGCACGGGATGGTGGGCGCTTATATTGCTGCCCCTGGCCGCGCAGAATATCTACACTATGCTGCGGGTGAACTTTCACGCCTTCGATCCGCAATGGCCGGCACTCAGCTACTGGAATTTGGCATTCCTCCTTCTCGCGATCGCATTTGTCTCAATGCTCCTTTTCCCCGGGACCATTGGCCCCAATCGCTATGGCCCAAATCCTCGAGCCAAAGAGCCGGCCGCCGTTCCTGCCTGATAGCGGCGGGTGCCAATCGAACATCGATGCAGATTTTTGTCCTGCCCTGATCCAGATGGACATACCGGGCATTGCGCTGATAGCGTCCCGGCATGGCCTTCCTGCCGATCATTTCGCCGGACATCTCCCTGAGACCGGGCAGATCGAAAACGAGATGAGGTGGACGCTCCGCATTTCTACACTGGCCGGTATTATTCTCTTCGGCGCGGCCTTTGCGATGACCTTTTTATCGCCGATTCATTTCGAGCGAAGCGCGCGCGGCTTTATCGAGACGAAGATCGAACGGCAGCTTAGCGAGCGATCGGCGATCATTGGCGCAACAGCAGCGGAAACACGAACGGGCCGCCTCGCCATGGCGCTCTCTGAACAGCATAGCGCAGAAATCTCGGCGCTTCGCCAAGCCCTTGCGGTGGACCTCAGCACACAGATTGCCGCCACGGTCGGCCGTATGCAGGATCCAAACTGCATATGCCGGGTACGGATGACGCAGATGCTGCAGGGCATCGCATCGTCGCGTATTTCGGCGCTGGAACGTGCCGAACCTCAATTGCGCCGGATCGTCGAGGGACGATATGGCGAGATCGTCACCGATCTGCTGCGCGACCTGCGCATCTTCACGGGCGCAAATCTGCTCGCTTTTCTGTTGCTGTTCGCGCTCTCAATCGCGAGGCCGGACCATGTCCGCCAATTGTTCGTGCCCGGCCTGTTGCTCGGCATATCCACCCTGACGGCAAGCGCAGCCTATCTGTTCGGGCAGAACTGGTTCTCCACCCTGCTCTATGCCGATTTCACCGGCTTCGCATATGCCGCCTGGCTGGTGTCGATCTTCGCCCTGCTGTGCGACGTCGCCCTGTTCAAGGCGCGGGTGACCAGCCGGATCCTGGACATGATGGGCGCGGCCGTGGCCGCGCCCTGCTGAATTCGCCGCTCCGGCAGATTTTCCGGCCGGTCAGTCGCGGCGCTCGAACGCGATCGCCTTCATTCGCGATGCACTGAGGCCGAAGCCGCTGATCCGGCCCGCGGAATCGCGCGTGAAGGTAAGGAAACCGAGCGGGCCATCAAATGCGTCGCGCATCGCCGGGCTGAGCGGTCCGGCAAACTCCGCATAGGCATGGCGGATGCTACGGAAGGCCAGTTTGCCGTCCTCGATGGTCAAGGTCAGCGTCGCGTCGAGTTCGGGGCTGTAATAGCTGCCGGCATAGGCACGCAGCGCATCGGGCGCCAGCGTGATGGGCTCGAAACGGCTCGCCTGCTTCGCCGGCTCGCCGCCGATGCTGAAACCGAATCCTGTCGCGCGCTTTCCGGCCGGTTCGAACGATAGCGTCGCGGGGAAACCCTTTACCGAAAACCGGCCGGGACCGTCGGAGACGAGCGACAGCGTCCGGCCCGACATATCGAGCACGACGCCGCCATCCTTCTCCGCGATCCGATAGACGGTGTCAGTCGTGGCGTCGAAATAGCTGCCGAGATAGGGTGCGGCATCGACGGGCTTTGCCGCAACATCCTTGCTCGCAGTCTTGCCCGCTCCCGCCTTGCCGGGCTTGCTCTCGGCCGTCAGCACATCGGCCAGCACGATATCGGCGATGCCGCTTGAAAGCGTGCCAGGCGACGCCGCATCGGAATTGCAGAAGACTGCGATCGCCGTCCGCTGCTTGGGAAAGCGCTCGAACATCGCCCGATAGCCCTGCCATGCACCGCCATGGTGGACGTGCGGCTGGCCACGATAGGTGCCGGTCATCAACCCGCGCGCATAGGTAATCGGTTTGCCGTCATCCAGCGCGCCCGGCGTCTGCAGCGCATCGACCATCGCGGCCCCGCCCACCTTGGGATCGAGGAAATTGCCCTCCCAGTGCAGCATGTCGTCGACCGACACCTGCACCGCACCGTCGCCGAGCTGTTCCCAGTTGGAGAGGTGGTTGACGAAGCCGCCCTTGTCGTCGGGCGCATAACCCAGCGCACGGCCGGGGATCAGCATCGCATGATTGTCGCGGATCAACGTGTGGCTCATTCCCAGCGGCGCGAAGATGCGTTCGCGCGCAAAGGCCGCCAGATTCTTGCCGCTGACGCGCTGCACGATCACCGAAAGCAGGAAATAGCCGGTGTTCGAATATTCGTAGCGCGAACCGGTCGGGAAATTGAGCGCGCGCTGATGCGACAGCAAGGAAAGCACCTGCGCATCGCCGGTCACATCCTCGAGCGAGAAGCCGGCGAGCATCAGCAGCCCGATATAATCGCGCAGGCCGCTGGTGTGGTGGATCAGATGGTCGATCGTGATCGTCTTCCCGAAATCGGGCAGCTCGGGCACATATTTGCGGACATCGTCGGTCAGCTTTAGCTTGCCGTCGGCCTGAAGCAGCAGGATCGAGGCCGCCGCGAACTGCTTGGAAGTCGATCCGATGTCGAAAACGCTCGCCGGCGTGATCGGCACGCCGCGCTCGATATCCGCCATGCCATAACCCTTGGCATAGAGCATGCGCCCGTCGCGCATCACACCGGCAGCACAGCCCGCCGAATCGGGCTTCGCATAGTCGCCGAACAGCGCGTCGATCCGTGCCGTCTGGTCGGCGCTCAGCCCGCCGCCCTGCTGCGCCATCGCCGGCATTGTCATCGCACAGGCCAACAGCGCAGCGCCCGCATACATCGCCCCGCATCGAATGGTCCGCCGCATGGCGTGAGATCTGATCGACATTTCATCCTCCCTGACACCGCCGCCCCGCCGGCAGCGTGATCGGCCTTTTCGGCTCCGGCGGACGTTACTCCGTGGACGCGATCGATGAAAGATCACTTTATAACATTTTTGTTCGGGTGAAGACTTTCTACCTTAAACGGGCTCAAGTGCCTTATGCACTCCGGCCGGCAGCTCGACGCCGATCGCATCGCCGGCACGAAGGGCCCCGCCGGCCGTCACGACCGCCATCACCCCGCCCTTGCGGATCAACGCACCATCCGCGCCGCGCGTGATCAGCGCGTCCATCAGGCCGGGTGCATGGCCGTTCAACTGGGCACAGGGATTGCGCAGCCCCGTCACCCGGACAATCGCCTCATCGCCGAGGCGCAGCACCGTGTCCGTCGGCAGCGCCAGCAGGTCGACACCGCGCGTCGTGACATTCTCGCCAAGATCGGCGGGCGAAACCGCGAAGCCACGATCGGCAAGCCAATCGAGCAATTCGGCATGGATCAGATGGATCTGACGCAGATTGGGCTGGCTGGGATCGCGCGCGACACGCGAGCGATGCTTCACCGTCACGCCGCAATGCGCATCGCCCTCGACGCCGAGCCCCGCGATCAACCGGATCGCGTCACGCGGTTCCTTCCACAGGCTATGCGTCGCCCTGGCGCTGACCGAGATGACGACGCCCGCCATCGCCCGGTTACGGCAACAATGCCATCACGCCGATCCTGTCCTTGGGCGCGTTGACGATCTGCACGGTGTAGCGGCCGGGCATCAGGTCGAAATCGACGATCTTGCGAATGCCCGAACATTTGGGGCCGTGGCCGTGCGCCACCGATTTCACGATCGCGCCATCCTTCACCACATCGATCCAGGCGCCCTGGTCGAGCGCGATCCTGACGCGCCCCGCCTTGGCCACATCGAACGCCGCAATACCCGCGTAAAGGCCGGTAACGGGCGGTTTCACCGGCGCGGCGGCCAGCTTGACGCTGCCGACCGGCGCCAATGCCATCTCGTTCCGCCCACCCGCGCGCAGATCGCCCGACAACGGCGCACTGGCCGACCAGCCCGCCCATTCGGCGGGGATCGGCTCACAGCCATCTTGCGCCGCAACGGGCGCGGACAGGGCTATCATCGCGAAGGCGAGCAGATGGAAAGGCTTCATGTCATTTCCTCCCGAACAGCTTCTCGATATCGCCATGCGCCAGCTTCACCCAGGTCGGCCGGCCATGGTTGCACTGGCCCGAATGCGGGGTCACTTCCATCTCACGGAGCAGCGCATTCATTTCGGCGACTGAAAGCACACGGCCGGCGCGGACCGAGCCGTGACAGGCCATGGTCGCCGCGACATGATCGAGCCGTTCCTTGAGCGACAGCGCTTCGTCATAAGCGGCCAGTTCGTCGGCCAGGTCGGTGATCAGGCCGGTGACGTCGCCCGCCCCGAGCATTGCCGGGGTGGCACGGACGAGCATCGCGGCTGGGCCGAAGCGTTCGAGTTCGAGCCCGAACTCGGTCAGTTCGGGCGCGCGCGCCTCCAGCCGGTCGCAGGCCGATTCGTCGAGCTCGACGACTTCGGGCAGCAGCAATGCCTGTCGCGCGACGCCGCCATCCGCCACCGCGCGCCGCATCCGTTCGAGCACCAGCCGTTCGTGCGCGGCATGCTGATCGACGATGACCAACCCATCCTCCGCTTCCGCCACGATATAGGTCTTCGCAACCTGTCCGCGCGCGACGCCGAGCGGATGGCTGATCGTTTCGGGCGGTGGAGAATAAGCGGGCTCGGCACGCGCCATCGGCGGGGCGATGAAGGATGTGCGACGATCCCAAAGGCGCGCGCTGCTTTGGGGAGGGCTGCCGCTGGGGATGGGAAAATCGAACGATGCTGTCGCGACTCCGACCTCTCCCGAACCTTCTCCTCCTGAAGGGGGGGAGAGGGTTGGCGCCTGCCACATCGCCAGCGCGGCTTCGGCGGGGCGCTGCGCGCTGCGGTGCCCCGCTTCGTCGAGTGCGCGGCGCAGGCCGCTCACGATCATGCCGCGGATCAGCGTGGGGTCGCGGAAGCGGACTTCGGTCTTTGCCGGATGGACGTTCACGTCCACCGCGTCGGTGGGCACGTCGAGGAACAGGGCGACGACGGCATGACGATCGCGCGCCAGCACATCGGCATAGGCGCCGCGCACCGCGCCCGCGAGCAGCCGATCCTTCACCGGACGGCCATTGACGAAGAGATATTGATGGTCGGCGACGCCGCGGTTGAAGGTCGGCAGGCCCGCTACGCCGCCGAGCCGGACGCCTTCGCGCACGAAATCGATGGCGACGCTGTTGTCGACGAGCGCGCGGTCGGTGAGCGCGGCGACACGCGCCGGGCCATCCTCGCCGCCCTGCACCGCGATCGCGCGGCGCCCCTCATGCTCGAGCGTGAAGGCGATATCGGGCCGTGCCATGGCCAGCCGCCGCACCACATCGACACAGGCCGCATATTCGGCGCGCGACGAGCGCAGGAATTTGCGCCGCGCCGGCACATTCTCGAACAGGCGTTCGACACGGATTCGCGTGCCCGGCGGAAGGGCTGCCGGCCCCTCCCCCTCCAGCCGGCCATTGTCGACGATGCGCGACCAGCCATCGGCGCCGCGCACGCGGCTTTCGATGGTGAATCGGGAGACGCTGGCGATCGACGGCAGCGCCTCACCGCGGAAACCAAGCGTCGACACCGCCTCGATCGCATCGTCGGGCAGCTTCGACGTCGCGTGACGCTCGAGCGCGAGCGCCATTTCGTCGCGTTCCATGCCGCATCCATCGTCGGTGACTTCGATCAGATCGATGCCGCCACCCTCGATCCGGACGGTGATTCGCGTCGCTCCCGCGTCGATCGCGTTCTCGACCAGCTCTTTCAGCGCGCTGGCGGGGCGTTCCACCACCTCGCCCGCCGCGATTCGGTTGACCAGATGCTCAGGAAGGCGGCGTATTGACATGGACGCGGGTCTAGCCCAATCGACCGCTTTCCGCGACCCGGCGTTCAAAGAAATTCGGTGCCTACAGAGCTTCTCGGGCGCCCGCGTGGAAGCCATATCAGCGGAGCCGGAAACGGCCGGCTCCAAGCAATGTCTGGACGGTGAGAATGTTTCTGTCGCGCTTCTTCAAGATGATGTCGCATGACATGGCGATCGACCTGGGAACCGCCAACACTGTCGTCTATCTGCGCGGGCGCGGCATCGTGCTCAACGAGCCATCGGTGGTCGCGATCGAAACCATTAACGGCGTCAAGCGGGTGAAGGCAGTCGGCGACGACGCCAAGATGATGATGGGCAAGACCCCGGGCAGCATCGAGGCGATCCGCCCCCTGCGTGACGGCGTGATCGCCGATATCGATGTCGCCGAGCAGATGATCAAGCACTTCATCCACAAGGTGCATGGCGGCAAGGCGCGCGCATGGCGCTTTCCCGAGATCGTGATCTGCGTGCCGTCGGGCTCCACCTCGGTCGAGCGCCGCGCGATCCGCGACGCCGCGTCGAACGCAGGCGCCAGCCAGGTGTTCCTGATCGAGGAGCCGATGGCCGCCGCGATCGGCGCCGACATGCCGGTGACCGAGCCGATCGGTTCGATGGTCGTCGATATCGGCGGCGGCACCACCGAAGTCGCGGTGCTCTCGCTGCGCGGCCTGGCCTATACCACCTCGGTGCGCGTCGGCGGCGACAAGATGGACGAGGCGATCGTCTCCTATGTCCGTCGCAACCACAATCTGCTGATCGGCGAAGCGACCGCCGAGCGCATCAAGCAGGAAGTGGGCGTTGCCAAGACGCCGCTCGACGGCGTCGGCAAGACGATCCACATCAAGGGCCGCGATCTCGTCAACGGCGTGCCCAAGGAAATCACGATCAACCAGGGCCAGATCGCCGAAGCACTGTCCGAACCCGTTGGCACGATCGTCGAGGGCGTGCGCATCGCGCTGGAGAATACCGCGCCCGAGCTGGCGGCGGACATTGTCGACCAGGGCATCGTGCTCACCGGTGGCGGCGCCTTGCTCCAGGGACTGGACGAAGTGCTACGCGACGAGACCGGCCTGCCCGTGACGGTTGCGGACGATCCGCTGACCTGCGTGGCGCTGGGCACCGGCCGCGCGCTGGAAGACCCGATGTTCCGCGGCGTGCTCCAAACCGCCTGACCGGCGAAGCGCGGCCATGCCTCCGCAAAACAAGCGGCGCCCCGGATTCTCCCGGAAGGCGCAATACGGCCTGTTCGCCAGCTATGTGATCGCCGTCACCGGTGCTCTCGTCGGCCTGCTGCTCGTCATCACCGCCTGGGTCGATCCGCGCGGCAGCAATGCCGTGCGCGCCGCGATCACCGATCTGACCAGCCCGATCTCAGGTGCGATCCGCGCTGCGGTGCGCGGCGCGGGATCGGCGGGCACCGCGGTCTCCGATTATTTCGATGCCGCCAACAAGAATGCGGCGATGCGCCGCGAGCTCGATGCGGCGCGCGGGCGGCTGGTCGCCGCACGCTCCGCCGAATATGAGAACAGGCGATTGAAGCGGCTGCTCGCCATATCGGAAACCAGCCCCACCATCACCGCGGCACGACTGGTCAGTTCCTCCGCGTCGAGCACGCGGCGCTTCGCGATCCTGAGCGCGGGCAGCATCAGCGGCGTGCGCCACGGCCAGCCGGTGCGCGGCGCGACCGGACTGGTCGGCACCGTGGTCGAAGTCGGCCTCGCCAGCGCGCGCGTGCTGCTGATCACCGATACCGGCACCGTCGTTCCCGTCATCCGCGTTTCCGACGGGCTGCCCGCCATCGCCAGCGGTACGGGCGACGGCATGCTCGAGATCCGCGGGCTCAATGCCGGCGCCAATATCTTCAAGGCGGGCGACATCTTCGTCACCTCCGGCACCGGTGGCGTCTATCCCCCGCAAATCCCGGTCGGCATTGCGACCCGCGCGGCGGGAGACACCGCGACGGCACGCCCCCTCGCCGACCCCGCCAAGCTCGATTTCGCGCTGGTCCAGCCAATCTACCAGCCGCTGGCGATCGCACCGCCCGAGCCCGAAGAACCGGCGGAATGAAACCTTTCCGATGAGCCGGGTGATCCGATCCGACCGTGAGGAGCGCGTCGCACGGCTGCGCGGCCAGGTGCTGCCCGCGGTCTCCACCGTACTGGGATCGGCAGTGACCTTGCTCCCGATCGTCGCGGTGACGCCGATCCTGCCGCCCTTCGGGCTGCTCGTGCTGCTGTCATGGCGGCTGATCCGGCCCGAGCTATGGCCGATCTGGGTGGGCATTCCGCTGGGCCTGGTCGACGATCTGATGAGCGGACAGCCCGTCGGCAGCGCGGTGATGCTGTGGACGATCATATTGCTCGCGATCGACCAGCTCGACCGTCGCACGCTGTTTCGCGATTATTGGCAGGACTGGCTCATTGCCGCCGCCGCAATTATAGTCTGCCTGGCCGGGGGGCTCTTCACCGCCAATATAACGGGCGGCCATACCGAGTTCGCAGTCATCGTGCCGCAAATCCTGTTCTCTATCCTGGTCTATCCGGTCGTCGCACGCTTCTGCGCGCTGCTGGATCGCTGGCGTCTGTCCTGACCGCCACGTGCCGGGAAGGAAACCACCCCGCATCCTGTCCGAAGCGCAGCAATCGCTGAGCTTCACCCGCCGTGCCATGTTCCTGGGCGCGGCGCAGGCCGGTGTCGGCCTGGTGCTCGCCGGACGCATGGCCTGGCTGTCGATCGCCGAGAATGAGCGCTATTCGCTGCTGTCGGAAAGCAATCGCGTCAATCTGACGCTGATCCCGCCGCGGCGCGGCTGGATCGTCGACCGCTATGGCAAGCCGATCGCGATCAACCGCACCGATTTCCGCGTCGACCTGATCCCCGATCGCGTATCCGACGGATCGCGCGTCGTCGGCACGCTCGCCGATCTGCTCGGGCTGGACGAGGATGAGCGTGAGCGGATCCTGACCGAGTTGAAGAATGCTGCCGGCTATCAGCCCGTCCAGGTGGCCAATGGGCTGACCTATGAGCAATATGCCGCGATCAGCGTGCGCCTGCCCGAACTGGCCGGTGCGGCGCCCGCGCGCGGATTCTCCCGCTTCTACCCCGATGGCGCCGCGGTCGGTCATCTCGTCGGCTATGTCGGCGCGGCATCGGCCGAGGATTATGAGAAGACGCGCGACCCGCTGCTGATCACCCCGGGGTTCAAGGTGGGCAAGGCGGGGATCGAGAAAGTGCTCGACCCGGCGATGCGCGGCAAGCCCGGCGCGCGCCGTACCGAAGTGACCGCGCGCGGCAAGCTGGTACGCGAACTGGCGACGCGGCAGGACGTGGCGGGCAGCACGGTCAAGCTGACCATCGATGCGGGGCTCCAGGCCTTTGCCGCGCGGCGCATCGGCATCCAGTCCGGCGCGGCAGTGGTGATCGATTGCACCAATGGCGACATCCTCGCGCTGACATCGATGCCCAGCTACGATCCCAACAGTTTCTCCGACGGGATCAGCCAGGGCGAATGGTCGATGCTGTCGGACAACGACCATCTGCCGCTGCTCAACAAGGCGCTGCAAGGCCTTTATCCGCCGGGCTCCACATTCAAACCGATCACCGCGATCGCGCTCCAGGGCGCCGGGGTGGATCCGGAGGAAGTGGTCTATTGCAGCGGCGGCTATCAGCTCGGCAACCGGCGCTTCGCCTGTCTGGGCCGCCACGGGCCGATGAACCTGCATCGCGCCATCGCCAAGAGCTGCAACACCTATTTCTACACGATGGGTCGCCGCATCGGGATCGAGCGGATCGCAGAAGTGGCGCACGCCATGGGGCTGGGCACCGAATTCCCGCTGCCGATGCCGTCGCAGAAATACGGCACGGTTCCCGACCCCGAATGGAAACAGCGCCGCCACAAGCAGCAATGGAGCCAGTCGGACACGCTCAACACCTCGATCGGCCAGGGCTATCTCCAGGTCAGCCCGCTCCAGCTCGCGGTGATGGCCTCACGCGTGGCGTCGGGCCGCGCGCTGATGCCGCGCCTGCTCGCGCGGCACGACGACAAGCCCCCCGGCCCGCTCCCCTTCCCGCCCGAACATGTCGCGGCGGTGCGATCTGGCATGGACGAAGTGGTGAACGGCAACGGCACGGCGGGGCGCAGCCGGCTCCAGGTCGAAGGCGTCCGGCTGGGCGGCAAGACCGGCACCGCACAGGTCCGCAATTTCAAGGGCGGCGCGCGCAGTGGCTACGGAATTCCGTGGAAATTCCGCGACCATGGCCTGTTCATCGGTTTCGCACCGGTCGACAATCCGCGCTATGCGGCGGCGGTGGTGATCGAACATGGCATGTCGGGATCGGGCGCGGCGGCACCGGTCGCCAGCGATTGCATGCTCTATCTGTTCGATCCGGCCAAGGCGATGGAAAAGCTCGCCGCGCTCGAAGCGGGCTGGGGCGGCGATATCAACACACGCATGACGGCGGAGGCGCAGGCCTATAAAGCCGCGCGCGCCGCAGCGGCCGATCCGGCGACTGCGGCCGCACAGGTCGAGGCCGCCACCGCCGACGCGGCCAACGCGGCCAACGCATCGCGCAACAGCGCCGCTCCGGCGCCCATATCACCGCCCCCTGTGGCCAATGTCGCGGCCGAAGGGCCGGAGGATCTGGAATGAGCGGCCCCTCTTTCGTGCCCGCACCGCTCGCCCAGCTGCCCTGGCGGCTGATCATGCTGGTCGGCTTCATCGCCGTCTTCGGCCTGGTCGTGCTCTATTCGGCGGCCGGCGGTCATCTGAAGCCTTGGGCCTTTTCGCAGGGACTGCGCTTCATCGTCTTCCTCGGCATGGCGGTGGTGCTGTCGCGCATCCCCGAACAGATGTGGAAGGCGGCGGCCTTTCCACTTTATATCGGCATCCTCTTCCTGCTGATCCTGGTCGAATTGCTCGGCTTTGTCGGCGGGGGCAGCCAGCGATGGCTGGACCTGGGCATCATCCGCATCCAACCGTCGGAGATGATGAAGCTGGCTATCGTGCTGGCGCTGGCGCGCTTCTACGATCTGCTGCCGGTCGGCGACATCCGCCGCTGGCGTGCGATCTGGCCGCCGGCGGTCGCGATCGGGGTGCCCGCCTTCCTCGTCATGCTCCAGCCCGATCTCGGCACCGCGCTGATGATCGTCGCGGGCGGGCTCACCATCATGTTCCTGTCCGGCCTGCCGCTGCGCCTGTTCGTCGGCGGCGCCGCGGCGCTGGCGGTGATCGCCCCGCTCGCCTTCTTCTTCCTGCTCCACGATTATCAGCGCAATCGCGTGCTGATCTTCATGGATCCGGAAAGCGACCCGCTGGGCGCCGGCTATCATATCAGCCAGTCGAAGATCGCGATCGGATCGGGCGGGATCTTCGGCAAGGGTTTCCTCAACGGCAGCCAGAGCCATCTCGACTATCTGCCGGAAGGGCACACCGATTTCGTCTTCGCCACCATGGCGGAGGAATGGGGTCTGGTCGGCGGACTGCTGCTGATCGCCGCCTTCATCTTCCTGGTACGCTGGGGCGTGACGCTGTCGCAGCGCGTCGAGGGCAAATTCGCCCGCCTGGTCTCTGCGGGCCTCGCAACGACGATCTTCTTCTATGTCGCGATCAACCTGATGATGGTGATGGGCCTGGCCCCCGTGGTCGGCATCCCCCTGCCCCTGTTCAGCTTTGGCGGCTCGGCGATGATGACGGTGATGATCTGCGTCGGAATCCTGATGGGCATCGAACGCGGAAACCGCTCGCGAAGCCGATTCGGCTGACAGGGTTCCCGCGCCTC
>NZ_JBYSZM010000002.1:57962-247985 GCF_058787155.1 Sphingobium sp. FW305-3-2-15-F-TSA7
TCGCGATGCGCGGGCGGGCAGGATCGAGCCCGGCAAAGCCCGATATCGCGGGGCCGACATATCATCGCAAAGAAAGTCGCAACTTCCCGTTTGCATCCCTGCAAAACCGATGCTAACGGGCTGCCTCCCAACCGGCGGTGCTCCTCGGCACCCGCCACCAAGGCCGGTACGGACGCATAGCTCAGTTGGTAGAGCAGCTGACTCTTAATCAGCGGGTCCTAGGTTCGAGCCCTAGTGCGTCCACCATCGCAGAAATCTGCGATAAATCGGCAATCGATACCCTCGCAAAATGGGGCCTAAAATCGGGCCCAGCAATCACCAGGCAAGCACGGTGACCATCGCGCCTGCGGGTGGGGTTCTTGGAAAGGGCTGACTGTTCAGACCTCGGGCAGCGGGCATTTCCCGGCGCGCCACTGCACGACGCGAAACAGCGCTTGGCCGCGTTGATGAGCGCTTGAAGCTGCGATCGTCGTCGGCCTGCCCGGGTTTTCCTTATTCCAGAAATTCACTTCGTATTGGATTGCCTCTTCGCACGCGGCGATTGTGGCATCAGCGACAACCGGGGCAGGATCAGGCGCAAGGGACATCCGAGCTGCCCAATGGTCAACGCATGACACCAGCATCTCGCGCTGCTCGGTCCAGTTCGTCGCCACGCGTGATACTCGTGGACCGATCGAACCGCAGACAGTCGGATTGCCCGTCTGATTGCAGGCCGCCAGCACGACGCACAAACTCAAGGTCATAGGTCTCAACATGCAGCGCCCTCCCCCTTCCCGATGACCTCACGAAACTTGATGTTTTTCCGGCACAGCCGCCACGCGGACGTCGGTTCATTTTGACTTACTCAGTCGACGCCAGGTCAGCGTAACGAAGAGCAGCACCATCGCAAGCTGCGAGGGGTCGATAGATATGCTGGCACTCATGGCGGTCTCCTTCCGCCCAATCGCTATATGTCGCGCGTTGGGCCTTCTACCGCCGTCAGATACCTGACTATCAGACGCTAACGCAGTGCGACCAGTGAACATGATGAGCCCGGTCTCCGCCCTGACCTTTGATGTCCGACCCAATGTGGAGATGGGACCGATCCCTCGAAATCGGATCAGGTTGGCCGTGCCATACGGCGGGACCTGGGCTAGCCTGGCTGCTGCCGCATCAGGGCCGCCCCCGCCTTGGTGTTGCCACTCCACTAGAACCGCAAAAGAATGCCCCGGATCCGCCAGAGATCCGGGCCAAGTGCGATCTGCAAGCGCAAACGGATCGAGGGAGGCGTGCTCGACGCGCCGGCAGGGCCAAGTGTTTCACCACTATTCAACCCGTTTCGAATCTACTCCGGCAGCTCTTTTTGCGCCGCAGAATCAGTGAACCGAGCGCCGACCATAGGACATTCGTATTGATCCATGTTGAAGGACGGAACGCTCCAAGCTCATGCGCTTTTAGGGTGCATGGCTATCTTCTTTTTCAATATCAATAATGGTGCTGGGTATCATCCCGATTGCGAGGGAACGACCCTTGCCTCAATCGAGGCCGCCCGCCGGCACGCGATGAGGATAGGCGCCGAGATCATGGCGGACGAGATTATCAGCGGCAGCACAGAGGTCGCCCTAACGGTCTATGTAACAGACAGAGCTGGTTCAATCTTGATCACGATGCCCATGAGAGCAAGCGCCGGGATTGCGTCGTCCACGAAAGACCCGCTTCCGCCCTCTTCAAACCCGCGGCGCCTTTAAACGACGTCTTGCACTTGCGCGGTCTCGTTTGCGGCGTTGGCCTCGCACTTCGGCTTCCGTGCCGCCAATCTCAACCACGTCTCTGCGGCCTGGGCATGAATGCGTGCGCGCTGCGGAAGTCTTTCAGCTTCTGCGCGGCGCATTGCTTCCTTGGCACGCATAATCAGTACATCGCGAGTTTCACGGATCGGCGTCACATCTGTCATTACGCCACCACCCGCAGCTCGACAGGATTTCCCTCGCGGGCGATCCGCTCATATTCGTTGGCGATGCGAAGATGCGCCTGCTTGGCGCATTTGTCTGCCGCCTCCTGGGCGCGCTGGCGCTCTTCCTGAGCCCGCCGCTGGAAATATCTCACATCATCTTCTGTCATGGTGCGTCTCCATTTCCGGTTCCCCCCCGGCTATGGGCGCAAATCATCTAGCTCGGCGCAGCACCAAAATCATTAATCCAGATCAACGACATAGAGACTTTTTGGAGCCGTTTCATAGCAAGAGACCGGGAGTTTCCTCCCGGTCTCCGCGCGCCTCAAGCACGACTCATAAGCCTAGGCTAGCGCGCACCGACCGCCGCGCAATGCGGGATGCATCCAGTTTGGAGGGTTCCGCCATTCTGGATCTACCCTGACTCGACTCCAGGCCTTCGAGCACGGGACAAAGGGCATGCAACAGGAAGATACCGCGGCGAAGGCGGGCCGCGCCAAACAAATTGAGCGGCGGCCGGCAACTCAGTCCCACGCCGTGGGCGTAGGAGCCAGGTGCCTTGTTCTGCCGACGAGATTTTATGGTTAGCAAAAGCTTGCAAATTTAGCAGGAGCTTGCTAACTCTCTCCTGCGGCCGGAATTGGCCGTGCGTTCGCACCCCAATTTTGGGGGCGAAGAAGATGGAGGCTATCGTGACGCCCTTTGGACAGCTCCTTCGTCGCGAGAGGCAGGATCGCAACCTGCTGCTCGGCGACTTGGCGAAGCTGCTTAAGATCAGCACCCCATATCTGAGCCAGCTTGAAACCGGACATCGGTTCGTGCCGGACGGGCTGGAGGATAAGGTGATCAAGGCGCTTTCGCTCAATCCCACAGAATCGAATGAGCTCAAGCGCGCAGCAGCGTTGTCGCGCTCCCAGTTCTCAATTGCGTTGGGCAAAGATGCCAACTTGGAAGACCGTGCGTTGGCTTTTGACATCGCCGAATCCTTTGCTCGGCTATCGCCCGAAGCAAAGGCAGAAATTCGTAAAGCCATAAGGGAGGGCAACAATGGTTAAGGCCACGCGCATCGCGCGGCCGAGGTCGCTCGACGAGATTGAAGAACTAGCCTGGCAGGCGCGCGCGTCGTTTGGGCTGCTGCCCTTCGAGCGCGTGCCCGTCGCTCACCTGCTTGAGCATGTTGTACCGAAAGTGATCTCGGGCTTCCACATCCGCGTTGCGGAGCGTGGGAGCCTGGGCCGCGCTGAAGCAGTTACAGACAGCGCTCAGCCGTTCATCACCTTTGACGATGCAATTTATGACGGCATGTGCCGCGACAGGAAGCGACCGCGTATGACGGGCATCCATGAACTGGCGCACGTGCTGCTTCACACCGGCCAGACCGGCTTCGCCTTCCTGCGAAAGCACGACCAACGTGTCGATGTCGAATGGCAGGCCGACGCCTTCGCAGCCGCATTCCTAATGCCGGAGTGCGCATTTCGGCAGGTCAAATCGATTGAAGAGGCCATGTTGCGCTTCGGTGTCAGCCGGGATGCCGCGTGCTGCCGAGCGCGAAATCTGAAGATGCACCGGCTTGTCTCGGCGAAGCCGGCGCCTCGCAGGTCAAAGAAAAAAGGGGCACGGACGAACCGCACCCCTTAGGAAAAGCCTGGATCAGAAGCGGCCCCTGAAAAGGGTGAGCTATCCAAAAACCGGCCATTAGCACCGTCGAGATAGGCGGGATCGGTTAAGGAGGCAAGAACGAGGGCCGCAAAAAGTTCGGAGAACCATCGTGGCCTCCCATCCTCTTCCCCCACCGGGCAAGAAATGGGTGTTCGTAAAGTGGGTCACTAAGGACGGAAAGCGCATCCATGCCAGCTGGTATGGCAAGAAGGCGTTCCGGATCTTGGTTGACGCTGCATAACGGCACCCAGACCTTGCTCAAATTCCAAACAGGCCGTGCCCTTACCGGGTGCGGCCTGTGGCTCGTCAAATCCCCAACCTCCATTCCGGACGTACCCCCACCGAGTCCTGCGATGCAATGTGCGGCTTTCCACCGAGGGTTATGGGGAATGCTGAAATCGGTAGTGCTTGCGGGCACCGCGCTGCTGCTCGGGTCAGCGCCGGCTTGTGAGACTGCATGTCAAATAGCAGCACGTTGGGGCATTACCTCTTAGGAGATTAAAATCAGCCCTTCACCGCCTTCCCCCATATTTTGGGGGCCTTTGGAGGCTTGCCTTTGGGGCGCTCATCCGGATGTATCCAGCTATCCGGCGGAGCATATTCGGCTGGGCGCCTGATCGGCCCCTTCTTGCCTTCAACAATTTCGCCCATCACGCATTGCTCCAATGTCAATTTCGACAAACTGAAATGTGCGAAACAATGCGGCTGAACCTTGTTCGGAACGGATTTGGTCGGTGGGGCAACCGCGAGAAGCCGCTTATGCTCGAAGCGACCCCTAAATGCCTTTGCGGTTGCTGCTTGGTCAGAATCAGCGCTCAGCAGGATCGCCAGATCGTACACGTCGTCCACCCCGTCGAGCATGAGATGAAGGGCCACGTTGATGTCGGATTGCTTCTCGTTCCACTTCTCGCCGTCATGGACATGATGGCCTGGAATGATGGTGACGCCGCGTGCTCGCTGAGCCGCGTTGAAGGTGTTGTGGCGATCGCGGCTGTCTGGAAGGTGGGCGGGCACCGCTGTGCAGAAAACCACTTTGACGAGCTGCGCGCCGTGCGGAACGCAGATAATCTCGCCCAGTTTCCAGAGGTCAGCCCACTTGAGATGAGGCTCATTCATCTCCTTTATGGGATGATAGAGATTGAACCCGTCGATGTAGAATGCAGCCCTACATTCAACTTTTGGTTGACAATCGGCCTCGTTCAAACTACATGCCCCCTCACAACGCGATGCCGTTCTCGGCATAGCCAGCCCCGGCACTTCGGTGACCGGGGTTTGTTGTTTCTAGCCTGTTGATCTGAACGGTCCACGTTTTTCAGCGCTTGGGCAATGGGTCGCGGCCGACGCAGTCGCTGCAGAATCTTATGGACATATCTTCGCTCCCCGGCTCATCTTCGCAATCATGCGCCTCAATCAAAGCTGATCGATTACCTTCATTCTCTCACGTGTTATGAGGTCGTCGGCGAATGCTCGCATAACGATGTAAGGGCGCATGATGGGGCTCGAGAACCGATAGCGAATCCGCCGAGATTCACCCACGCGCTGCAACATCCCGCCACGACTTTCCTCGCTCAGTTCCTTCAGATGCCGGGCGAAGTTAGGGATGTCGTAGTTTCGATCCGTGATAATCCTCAGCGGTGCACGAACCGACGCCGCGGTGAAATATCCGAGATCGTCGACTTCAGCCAGCGCGCAAGCCAGAAGTACCTCTTTGAAGATATGGCCAGGCTGTTGGCTTTTGGTGGCGTCGTAATACGCATTCTTTATCGACTGCTGCCATTGATCGAGCGCCCTGCGCATTCCAACAGTGACCTGAGCTCGATCGACAATCTCAAGGTTCGCCAGCGTCGTTGCGCGTACCGCGTTAAGCGATAGGAGATGGGTGATATAGGGAATGCCTTGCGAAAGCGCACTTATTTCTTCGACGGCGCTACGTTCGATCGAAATGCCGAGCCTGATCATGCCCTTCTCGACAATGTCCTTGATCTCCTGCGCCGACATGCGCGGCATGGGGATTTGCACCAAGACCCTCTCAATTGAGCCGTGCCCCTCGATCAATTCGTCAACGGAATCTGCCACGCCGATCAGGAGGATTGTCGCTCCGACGGCGTAGTCGGACAATGCCTTGATGGTGTCCGACATCTGGATGGTGACGCGTTGATCCGAAATCCGATCAAATTCGTCAAAAATGATGAGAAGCACTATGCCGTCCGATAAGTTAGCCAGCACTCGACGCACATGATCGGGGCTCAGTTCATCAGGAAGTGACCCGACTAGGGACGCCTTTTCGACGGTATCCTCTGCGGAGAAGCCCAAGCCGGGCTTTTGTGTCGATATCACAATGTCTTGAAACGCTTTACGCCATAGTGACGTGAACGTGTCCGTGGCGTCACATGTGATGCGAGGAACTAGCCAGTTTCCGGAGTCAGTGAGCAGGTTCGTAATCATATTGGCGAGCGAGGTTTTGCCCACCCCCCTCTCGCCGTACATGACCGCATGATATCCGCGCTGGGTAACGGTATCGAGCACAGTTTGAAATTGCTCTATCCGCCCTGAAAAAAGATCGCGCTCATTGACGGGCGAGCCAGGTGTGAAAACCTGCCCGGCCTGTGCGGATACCGTGTTCCAGTCCATATGATGCTCCGTTCGTTGCACGAAGCATCTAGTAAAGCATGCAACTCGTCAAGTGCGATGCCTATGTGATCTAATTACCCTCGAGATCGTGCATACTCGCCCATGGATGCGCTTCGGTTTGGGCTCGTTGCGGCAATTTTTCGTCGATTATGGTTTGGCGGCATTTTGCTTCACCGACATGTCCGCCCGATGCGCCGGCCATTGTCCCAATCCTGCCGGTAGATCGCGTGCCCTGCTTTGAGCTGCGCGCACGATAGGTCTAAGCCGCCCGCATAGACGACGGCGATCGTTCGGCCATACCGATCCTTGCTCACCCGATCGATCCGAACAGGGCCGCGGCTGATCATGCGCCGCAGATTGTCGCGCGATGCGATTGGATCACCGTCGGCGCAATGACGCCCAGGTTGGCAACGCCCCATCTCGGGAGCGTCGATCCCAAGGAGCCGCACGCGCTCCGATCCGCATCGCAGGCTATCGCCGTCAGTGGCTTGGCAGCCCGTCATCACGACGGCGGCCAGTATCGTTAAAATCACTGTGTCCAAGCCCCCTCGTCAGGCCCTGCCAACTGCATGACCTTCTCCGAGATGTCGATCCAGAACCGCACGCCATCATGATCGGCCGTTTCCGCGAGCGCTCGGATGCGCTCGGCAATGAAAATGCCGACTTCATCGCCATGCATTTCCATGACCTTCGCTGCGAATGCCCAGCGCTCCTGTTCCGGGGTCACTGCTTCGTCGCGAGCATCGCATCGATTTCCGGAACGGTATCGCCGAGGTCGATGCTGCGTTGCCAGAGGCCCGCGGCGAGCGTCGTCAGGGTGGCCGCTTGCGTTTGAGACAGATCCTCATGGTGCTCGGCGATAAAGCGGGCGAGACCGAATACCGCGCTTGCAACCGGCAGGTCAGGCACCTGCTCGGACAGCGCGGCGATGATGGCTAGCATATCAACTTCGGTCGGCTGGCTCATAGCAGGGCCGGCTGGTCAGAGGTCTGCTGCATTTTTCGCTCCGTCCAAGGTTCGTCGGTGTGGTCGATATGGATCAGTTCAGGCGGGAATGTCCGCGCCTGAAACGCGATTACATCATCTATCGTACCAGACAGCCAGCGCTCATAGTCGTCAGGCAGGAGCAGGACCGGCATTCGATCCTGTATCGGCTTGATCGCTTCGTTCGCCGCCGTGGTCACGCCGGCATAGACATTGCCCCATTCATGAGACGACCGCCAAAGCCCCGCCCAGGCAATCAGTGGCTGGCCTGTGACGCTGAACCATGTCCGCGTCATCGCACCCCTGCGGCCCTCCGGTTCCGCAAAATCGGTGATCGGGATCAAACATCGGTGCGCAGGGTCGGGCGCGACCCGTCGCCACATCGGCAAGGTCAGGTCGGCAGCCTGGTTGATGGGCTTCGGCTTCGATCCCCGCTTGCGCATGGCAGCGGTCAGGAGAGGAAAGCCCCAGACCATTGATCGAAGCTGGCGGACACCCTCATGCTCAACGACGGCTAGGCCGGGCGTTCCGGGATGCGTTTCGAGAGGCATGTTGAAGGCGCGAGGGATATCCGCCCTGAACCATTGGGCGACCTCTTCGGGGCTCTTACGCGTTCGCTTCAAAACGCACATAGTGGCTCAATCGTTGGCGGCGGCGATCTTAGTGCCCGGCTCGATACCGCGTCGAGCATATTCCTCTTCGACAAGATCGAGCCAGGGGGCGTCGCCGGCAAAACTGGCAACCCCTTCGATGGCATCGATCCATGCTTCATAAAGGTCGTCCACCGTCATGTCCGGCAGGCGAGGCGTGATCCACGCGCGCATGTCAGTGATGCGGGTGCCGTGGATCGCAGCGGCGACATCTTCGGGCTTTGTCATAGCGGTTCCAACATATGAGCTGACGACTCGGTTGCATAAATTGACCATAGCGAATCGCTCGTTTGTTCTCTAGATGTTCTCATCATGGTCGAGCCCGAAGACATCCGCATTGCTCAAGCGCTGATCCGGGCCGGTGCCGCTGCGCGTCGGGCGACAGAGGGCGAGAGTGAACAGGTGGAAGACGAACAGGCGCTGGCGGAAGCCATATGTGCTCGACTGGAAGCGCTTATCGAACCTGAAGCCTGACTGTGGTGCAGAAGCAGCCCGACCGGCTGACCATCTTTGCCCTCTATGTGATGGAGGACCTGGCCGCCGACGCTTACAAGCAGATTGGCCCGATGAAGCGCACATGGTCTACGCGTCTGGCGCTCGCCTATCTCAATCGGCAGGGACTGATTTCCAAGGAAGTTGCAGCGAATATCTGGGAAGGCCTCGTCCGTCCGAGTTGCGATCACTCAGACGCGACATGGGCCTATTGCCGGTATCGCGACCTGAACAGATATGTGGAGTCGATGTTCAAGGATGCCGGAATCTACCGCGGCGGGCCGGGGCGGCGCGAGATCGGTGACGTCGCCCATGTGCGGCCGTTGGTTCCCGCGCCACCCGATCGCACCACCTATGTCCCGCCACCGCCCAAGCCGCCATGGGAGCCTGAAAAGCCGCTGACCGACGAGGAATGGCACGCCCGGAAGGCGTTCATGGACGCGACGCGCGGGAACAGCATTCAGACGAGGCACCCCCGATACGCGCGAAAGAAAGGCACCACGGTGAAGGACGGATCGCGGTAGCAGGCGGGTATCATACCGGACGGTCTGTTAACGCCCCACTTGCAGACATTGGGCGGCGCGTTAGCTTCGCCGCCATGACACGCTGGATCGAAGGAAGCATTTCCGTTGTGCAATGTGAGGTCGAGGGACATCTGACGTCCCTCCTTACACTCAGCGGGGATACCGACATGGTAACGACAGGGATCGCTTCGCTGTCGAGCGTAGTCGGCAACGAGATCGTCGTCGCTGAGTTGGACGCCAGCGAGCTGGAAGATTCATCGGGCGAGAAATTCCGGCGCCGAATCAACGGACTGCTTGGCCGAGATGATCTTAGGTTTGTGCCGCTGCGGCGGACGGAGATAACCGCCGGCTCCGCCGGATCAACGTTTCAAGTCTTCCGAAAGGCATATGTACCGCCCCGTCTGGTTTTTGCCTGCCCAAGGTGTGACGCAGACGCAGTCGCGATCCGCACGCAGACGCCGACCAATTACAAACGTGACGGCGGGATGCTCACAGTGATGGCCAATCTAGAGATTCGAGACAGCGCCCTTAAGTGACCGCTAACCACCCAGTCCCAGTCGTTCCGCACGCCATCGGCGGGTCCCGAATCCCGACGGTCGGCTAGCGCCCCAATTGCAGACATGACAGTCCTCTGCCATCATGATCGATGAGCCAGAGGGTAGAGCGTGACCGACCAAAAGTTGAGCCGAGCTATGGCCATGGCTCTAAGTGATCTTGAACGCGAGGGCGAAATCGTAGTCACCTCGCCAAGCGTTGATCCGTTGGCTGATCGATTAGCCGAAACAGCGCTCGGCGTTGTTCCAAGCACGGCCCTGTCGTTTGGCGAGCTTGTAGGCGTGCGGAGCCTGATCCTTCATGCGATATCTGACAAGCGGTTCTTTGATCGGGAGATGCCGACCTTGACCGGTTTCACAGCGGCCGAGTTTGAGCGGATCGCCGAGAAGCTGCCCCGCGATTAATTGGGACGGCAGCTAACCACCCATTTGTCGTCATTCGCGATCGGAGAGGCGCTCATGGAAGCGGTCAGGCAGGAAGCTCCCCAGAAGTGGACATTCAGGCAAATCGAAGGCGTTCCTATTTGCTGCCATCCTGTCTGCGAGGTAGTTCACTCCGAACGGAGGGTGGCAGATGGAATGTGAAAGCATCGCGGAGAGCATGTCCGTGGAGGATGGCGTGGTGCAAATCGCGTTCGACCTCGCTGGGTCGCCCGCTACCTACCTTATCCTCTCGAAGCCAAGTGACGCCGACGCGAAAGACGAGTTCTTCGGCGAGGATCATTACGCTGAAGTGCGAGATCAGCTCTACGGCGGATATGGAGCAATTGAGTCGCTTGAGATCGACCATGCCTCGCGATTCCACATTCGGTTGAAAGCCGCCGTTCCGGACGTCGGCAGAAGCCTCACAATCGTCAGCCGCTCGCCAATGTCCGATACGCTCATGAACGAGTTACGGACGCTGGAAAGGCGTTGAAGACAAATGTCTGCTATGGCGGCGATGGCCGGCCCGAAAGCCGCCAGTCGCCTTACCACCCACTTTCCGCCATCCGTCCACCGCCTAGCGGCTTAGGCTTGCCGTAGTCGCAGACACCGCCACCCGGTCGTCCCTCAGGCACAAGCGCCTGCGAACAACGGGAACCAAGAGCATGCAGCGGACATTACGCCGCTGTGAGGAGGTGATCATGGCAGACGACAAGAACCAGCAGGACGGACGCGATCGGAGCAAGGTTGCCGCCGAGGAAGAATATGAGCTGGACTATTTCGCCGAGAAGCACGGTCTGAGCCGGGACGAGGCGCGCGGCTTGATCGATAAGCACGGCAATAGCCGGGAGGCCCTGGACGCTGCGGCGGCACGATTGCGCGCTAGCTAGAGCTGGCGGGCCATGTCCACGCCGCGGGATGCGCGAACAGTGAGCTGAACAGACCTGGCCTCATATCATCGAACGGCCTCACGGACGCCAAAAAGTCTGTCGAGGTCCAGGTCTGTCGCTCCCGGCGGGAGATCATGCTGCGTCCGCAATTTCGTCGGCCGAGCGGCGATTGGAAGGATAGGGAATGAAGTCGCACTCCCGATCCCACATCGTAAGCATTACAATCGCGAGTTTTCTTGCCAGCGCGACGCGGGCTTTGCGGACGCCGGCGCGGCCGGCAAGCTCGATTCCCCATTCTTTTAGTTTAGATGGCGCGGTGCCCTTTCGAAGGAGGCAAGTCGCTGCTGTAACCAGCAGTGTGCGCGCACGTTTGTTTCCCATTTTAGAGATGCGACCCTTTCGTAGCGAATTGCCCGATTGCCGAACAAGGGGTACTAACCCCAGATAAGCCCCGACCTCTTCATTACGTCGAAAACGCGACGGGTCTTGGATCAAGCTGTAGAAGGTGAGAGCAGTGTTCGGTCCGACACCGGGGACCGTCATCAGGCGACGGCAGACCTGATTCTGAAGCGCAAACTTCTCTAGCTTCCTATCAAGGCGGATGACCTGCGCCCGAATTGTTTCGCTTAAATCGAGGAGATTCTCAACATCATCTCTGATGGCAATTCCTTCGACACCTTCGATGCCCGCGATCTGACCCACCACACTTTCCCGAAGCCGCGTCGGACTCTGGGTCGATACGCGCCTCCCCCCGTAAAGGGCGAGCAGGCCTTGCAATGCACCGACCACAGTCACCTTCTGCCGAATGAGCATTTCTCGCATAACGAGCTGCGATTGGAGGTGCTGGAATGCCTGATTCTTGATGTGGACTTGGGAGACCACCCCGATGCCGAAACGTGTGACCTCGGCGATACCCTGGGCATCATTCTCATCTGTCTTATTCCGCCTGATTGTCAGGAAGCGATGAACCTTCTTGGCTTCAAACACGACGACGTCGTACCCAAGCATTCTGAGGTGTCGGACAAGGTGCGATCCCACCCCTCCTTCAATCCCGACGCGGGTCAGGCGAGTTTTCACGAGAGCAAGCGCTTTATCGATCGCGGCGACCGTGCTGGGCAGTGACGCCTCGAGAACGGGCTTCCCGTTTTCATCAATTACGCAAAGGCTGGTTTCCCGCTCTCCCGCATCCAACCCTGCCCAAAGCATATCGCCCAAGAGCTTGCCCCATAATGGTTGAGGGGTTCGGCGATAGGTCACGATTCGGGGTTGCACCCCTCCAAGACATCCGGCGTCACGAACCCCCGGCTTTTTGAGCCGGCGCTCTTCATTTCACTCAATGGTGACGCGGTGATGACTGCTTGCTGAAATTCCTGGATATTCTGCCGGCCGGCAGAGGTGCGTTGAGGGAAAGTGACTATGCCATGGACCTATGGACGGCCGTTCCGGAAGGGCTGTGGGGTGCACGGCACAGGCCCTCAAGACGGACCGGGGCTTGTCGCCGAAAACCGCGACATGCTGGCGCAGATAGCTACGATGAAGTTCGAGGCGGACGAGGGCGAGCCAGACGGGACAGTGTGCCTGACGGGGCTCGATATTGAGGGCTAGGCACGGGAATGCGGCCCCGCCTTTTGATCTATTCCTTTGGGACTGCCTTGCGAGACGCACGCGCCTTAGGCTTCGCGGTCGGCTTGGGGTTCGACGAAGGTTGATTTTGCATAATTTTGACAAGCGATTTGCGGCGCTCTTCGTTCGCAGCACGCTCGCGCGCTCTATCGCTCTCGTCGTACGTGTTCGTCGAGATCTTTCGGAAGCCCGTAGAGACATGCTTCCAATCTTCCCTCAGGTGCTTGAGGTGTTCCGCCACTTTCACGAGCGGGTTCGGTGATTCCAGGTGACCCGTGCCCGCGAAATCCGCCATTGAAAAGGTATAGACGAGTGACTGGCGGTCGGTCGACTGAGGGGACACGGCCCAGCTGATCGAGACCGTAAAACTTTGATCCCGGTAGCGGCTAAATTCGCCCAGATAGCTCGAAAGCTGCTGGCCCGGCTTCAGCAGACTGATGCGTTGATACGGCACCTGTCCATCGTCGTTGTCGCCCTTGGTCAAGGGGGGATCAAAGGCGACCTCCACGTCGAACGCGGCGGCATTACCGGTGTTTTCAACGCTCAGGTCGATATGCATGATCGACCACTGATTGGGTTCGAGGCTGGCGACCACCTGCGGTTGCCCGGATGCATCCGCCATGCGCTTCGTTTCAAGCGCCAGTACCCGCGTCACGCGCCACAGGAATAATGTCGCCACTGCGGTCACGATGGTGCTGAGGAGGATTCCCCAGGTTGTTATTAGCGCGACCATCATTGATCTCCCCCGCGGGCTTGCTCTCAACACACAGGCTGAGCGCGCCAAAGCCAGGCGTCAATCCAGCATCCGATCCGAACTGGTGCGGTTGATTTTGATCGCCCCCTATCAAGCTGGCCTGCGCATGGATCATGAACCATCGGCTTCCTGATCGCCAATGTGGACCTAACCCGGCTGGACTCATCTCCGCGCCAAGGGCAAGTTCTGGGCGGGAGGGCTGTCGATGGAATGGAAGCTGCGAAGCTGGTGGCTATCGGCGTCACCGAGAACGCGCGCAATCTCAATAACAAGATCAGCCGGGGCGGATTCACCGCTGCGTTCCTGCTCCAATGCTTAGAGGCAGTCGGCGCCACGTCCCTACGTTTGTCCGATTAGCGTTTGCGCTGATCCTTATCGCATGCGCGATCGGCTTCATATGGGACGTATCAGCCTATCAGGCCACCGATGTAGCCGAGGCAAGATATGCCGCCGACAACCACGCCGCACGCGCCGAGAATGAGATCAGTGGTAAATGTGCTGCTCTTCCGCCTTCCGGAATGGTGGAGTGCATTGAAGAAGCCGTAAAATCCTCCCGCGAAGATCAGCGCGGAGAGTTTGATCTTCAGGCGCAGCGGCAAGCCGCCAGATGGACGATGATCGCTGGAGCCGCCGCTTCGCTCGGATTTTTGGTGAGCATAGTGGGCGTTGGGCTGGTTTGGACCACCTTCCGTGAAACTCGCAAAACGAATGTTCTTGCTATGCGAGAACACGCGAGATCCACTCGACGAGCCATTGCCGGTGGCGAAGAGACTGCCAAAGCAATCCATGCAGCCAATACAACTGCGAAGGCTATGGAGGCTTCGAACGTCATTACACGCGAACTGAGTCGCGCCTGGATTGCCATAAATTGTGAATTTACCGCCTGCTCTGAATTCCAAGGAACCCTCTTCGTTGATGGAAATCTAATTTTTAAGAATGTCGGCAAAAGTCCTGCGCGCGCGTTTCAGCAGCATAGCATTTTGCTGCTCAATAACGACCAATATGCTGACAAGCTCATAGACTTTTTCGAACGCGCTGGACGGGTGGCGCTGGTTGGCGGCGATGCGCTCATGCCGAACGAAGAAATATCGATTGGCTTTCAGTTTGAAACTGAGATTGATGAAAGTGACTATTTTGAGGACGAGGGTTTTCGCGGCACGCAAGTCTTCGTCGCCGCGAGTGTTCAATACCGCTCGCCGGGTTTGGCACGCAAATGGTCCACTGCTCAGACTGCTCGATGTTTTATCCTCAAACGGGTACTTACCAGCGGGGTGGTTGACCGAGGCCTTGCAGAGGGCTTCACTCGGATCGAAGGGCCGAACATGCGAGCAGAACTGTTCGACGTTGGGCGCACCACCTAGAGCTAGCGCCAGCCCTAATAGCCACCCGCTAATCACGGCCCGCACTCCCGCTGGCCTTCGCCATCGCATCCCGTGACATAGGCATCGGGCTTGGTGCATTTGCTACATATTATCGCAACGCTCCGCCACTGACACCGAAACCGACCGGCGGCAGTGGCACGAACCACGACACGACCCTGCTCTCAATTGTCCAGTACAAACCCCGTTGGCGGGGGAGGTGCGCCTTTTGGCACGGGGAACAGCCGAGCCGCAGCATCGGCCGGCATGTTCAGGCCCGGCGCGCGCGGTACTGCCTTCTTATACCCGCCGAACAGTGCTGCCCGCGCTTCCTTGCGCGCCGTCTTCTTCACGTCGTCGGCAATGTCCTGGCGATCCTCTGGGGTGCCGTTCTTCCATTCGGGCGTGTCGATCGCATCCCGCATCGCCGATTCCATGATCGTGCCAGACAACATGCGGTAATTATCATGCTCGGCGCGGGTCAGGTCGCGGCCACCCACCTTGCGGGGAACTAGGCCGATCCGCACCCCGGCCGCCAGCATCTCGGAGTTGAGCCGGTCGTTCTTCGCCGTCCCCGTCCAGATCGGCGACACGATATCGGGGCCAACCCCGCCTTCGCGGACAATCTCTTTGCCCCATACATCGCGCTTCGCCGGCAGATTGTCCGACAGGCCGGGAATGCGCGCCTTCACGAAGTCGAGCGGGTCCCGCGTCTCGCGTAAGGTCGGATCCAGCGTGCGCGCGGCCTGACCGACGATTGCCGGCACAGCCAGCGAGCCAGCGAGACGCCCGACGACACGCTTTGCATTGCGCTCCGGATCCTCAAGCGCTTCGACGAGATCCGACATGCCCGATAGCCAGGTCTTATCGCTGAGGTTCTTCATGATCGACGCGACAAGCAGCGTTACCGATTCCTCGCTCTGCTTCTCGGTCATCGCCGCGCCCTTCGTTGCGAGATCGGCGGCAACGCCCAGAGTGGACGCGATCGGGTCGAGCCGCTGATAGGAATAATACTGGTCTCCGATCTTCACGCTGTACGGCTGCCAACCGTCGGCGCGCATGAACGTCTCGGCGCCCTGATCCATTGGCCCCGAGCCGGTGATATAGCCATCGGCAGCCAGTTGCGCCGCCAGCATGCCCAGGCCTGTACCGAGCGACGCCCGCGCAATGGCAAGATCACGCTGCGCGCCGCCCGCCTTAATGTCCGCGCGCCATTCCTTGAGGAACGGTGCCGCCGGCGAGCGCTCCAAGACATGCTTGAAGATATTGGCCGGCGTCCGGACGAAGGGCAGGAACAACTTGGCGATTGGCATATTCTGGGTGAAGCGCGACACCGATTGTCCGGCAGGCCCAAGCGGACGCTGGAAGGTGAGATAGCGGGCATAGTCCAGGGACATATCCGCCATCTTTTGATCGGGATTGGCGATCAACTCATCGACTCGAGCTCGGAGCGCATCGCCCTTGAGCCCTTCGAATGTTGCCTTGCGGGTGGCAAGACCGGCGATCTCCATGCGCCTGGCAATGGCCTTGAACAGTTCGTCCTCCGCCGCGAGTGCCCGGGTCGGGAATCGGATGACCTCGCCCTTGCTGCCCGAGATGGCTTTCTGCGTACGCGCTTCCACCTTCGTCACGAAGTCCGGAACCTCGCCGGTCTTGAGAGTGCGGCCGAAGGCGCGCAGCCCCTCCCGCGCACCTGTCAGGAGCCCGACGGTACGGGCGCCCAATTCGCGGGCGACAACCCGATCCTCATCACCCAGGCGGGCCGCGCGCCGTGCGCCACCGATCGCCGCCGCCGCCGCCATCTCGGGAAGCTGCAACGCCGCAGTGATGGTGTTCGACAGGATATTGACCGCGTGCGTCTGCGGCCCCGACAAGATCGAGTTATACCAAAGCTCGACGAGCTTATCTGACCATTTCGGCTTGAGCGCATCGATGGCGAATTTCGTGACCGCACCCGGAGCGACGCCGCGTTCCTGCAGGTCGAGAATTGCCCTTGCCGCGTCCTTCAGCCGGTCGGCACCGCCGCTGCCCTCGATCATCGCCGCATGCACGCGGCCCTTCACCGCATTGCCGCGCGCCGCCATCTTGAACTGCGCCAGCGCGCGGCCCGCCTCTGCCGTTGCCCCGGTCACCTGCTCCTGAATTGCCACGTGCCGCAGCCATGCCTGGCGGAATGCCGCCTGTTCTTCATCCGAGCCGCCATCGACACGCTGCGCCAGCCTGATCAGCTCATCCGACGACTTCGCAAGCAGCTGGCGTGCCGCAAGAGCTTCCTCTGCGTTGAGCGCTTGCCCCTTCCTGCGCTTCAGCAGATCGCTGGCCGTCATTCCGAGCTCGGACGCGAGCGCTTCCGTCTCGCCCTGGCTGATCCGACCGCGACGCGCGGCATCGAAGCCCCCTACCCGGTGCTCGGTCGTTTGCAGCAGCCGTCGGATGTCGTGCCGCGTCTCGACCTTCGACAAATCGATATTGCCGACGCGCCCCCCGACCTTGGGCAAATCCTCATAGGCAGTCACAGGAGGCGCGTTCGCCTCCAGATCGGATTGCGTGATCGGCTGGCCCAGATCGTCGACCAGCGGACGCCCTTCGTCTGCCGCCTTCTCGACCGCGAAACGTTGACGGCGCGCTGCCTCGAAGGCATCGACCTCCGCAAGATCCTCCGACCGGAACGAGCGATTACGGCCCGCGTGCGTGGCGCCGAGCGCGTCGAGAAATTCCGTCACTGTTGGGCGCTCGACATGATCCGGGAAATAACCCGCCTCCCACGCCCGCAACGCCGCCTCATCGAGATCAAGCCCGCGGTCTGCGTCGACCAGCCTGCCAAGCCTGTTCTCCGCCTGCGCGAAGTCCAGAGCGCGCGGGGTGTTGTCGATGCCCATATGCGCCAGCTCGCCGCCTTGAGGCTTCACGCCCCCATTTGCGCGCAGCCAGGACACCAGATCGAGCGGCCCCTTGCGCGGGAGTGTGCGACTCGGATCGCGGGTGGACGGCAACCACCGGGTTTCCAGTTCGGCGCGCTCGTCGCCTGCACGCACCGGCGGGCGCAAGCCTTCGCCGATCGCCTGGGCTTCCTCGAGACTTTCCACCGCGTTTCCGGGAATGGGCGTGATATCGCCGGGTTCGACCTGTTCTGCCATGGCCGCCAGCTCTGCCGGCGATGGGCGCTCATCCATGGGACGGACGTGGCCGGAGAGCGGCGGCGCATCGAGAATGAAGCCGGTTGGCGGCGGCGGACCCCGGCCAACATCGATCCGGTCGATTTCACGCACCGGTGCGGAGATGGACAGGTCGTCCAGCCCCTCAGCATCCATGTTGGCGTCGCGCTCGCCACGAACTTGCCGTGGCATATCGACGCCCGCAATATCGATCCAGTCGGGCGAGCGCGGCGCAGGAGGATTGAGCAGGTCCGAAACACTCAGTCGGCCCTTGATCGCCGTCTGCTCTGGGTCGAGAGCAATCACGACGCGATGGCGTGGACCATTGCCGACGCGTCCGCCCCCGACATGGGTGATTCCGTCGTGCCCCATGGAGCGGATCGCATCGCTGACAATCTCTGCGCCTTCCCACTTGGGCAGCGTCGGGTCGTTCTCCATGATGGCGCTTTCAAGCGCTCGAAACGCGTCCTCGTTTGTCGCGCCGGCGGGAACATCGAAACCGTGTTCGTCTGCCAGTGCCGCCCAGGCCGTGCGATCGGCCGGCGCGTCCATGTCAATCGGGTTTCGGACGCTCTGCCCGACCGCGTAGATCGACCTATCTGCATCGGCTACGTCGCGAATGCCCTTGCGACTATAGCTGGCCGCAACTTGGGGGGAATCGGTTAGATAGGTGCCGGTGCCGAACAGGCCGTAGCCGCTTCGGGCATACGGGTCGAAAGCGTCGATCGCCCCATTCGGTGATCCGTGAAGCATGACTTCGGGCAAGGCGCGATCGTCGGTCGAAAGCCCCTGGCTTCGCGCCCATGCATCGATATCACCCTGCACATCCTCCATGTCGCGCGGTTGAGGCGCTGGGCGCACAGGCTGGCGCGTGTCGATCGCCGGCTGTCCGCTGCGAAGACCTAGCCCCTCATCGAGCGATGCGGCACCGGGTATAGACTGCGCTACGTCCAGCCGGTTCGGCGAACGCTGCAGCGCTCGGAGATTGGCGAACCGCTCCGGCATCACATCGTCGATCTGGTCCTGCGCCCAGCCACGGCCGCGCAGCGATGCGGCGATATCCCTCTCGACGGTCGCGAGGTCGACACCGCGCACGCCCAATTCATCGACCACGCCGCGGAGCCGGTCATATGCTTCGCGCAGGTGCGGCGCTTCGGCGCCCTCCTGCACCGCCCGCACCCACTCCGGCTCCGAATGCTCCATCAGCGTCCGCCGCACCACATCCAGCAGTTCGGGCGTTTCCTTGCCGCGGAGATCGACGCGCGGTGACGAAGGCGCGAACACCGGGCCATCGGCAGCTGATCGCTCGAGCGCGTCCATGCCTCGAGGCGTGATGGCCGGTCCATCGAGAGTAGGATCGACGGTGCCGTTCAGCACGTGATCTATATCCGCGGTCCCGCGACCACTGACACGCGGCACCGATTCCGCAACGCCGCGCCGAGCACGCTTTACGGCATCAACCACCGTTTGCCCGAGCTCGCCTGCGCCATAGCCCAGCGTCGCGCCGACACCTGCGCCGAGTGCCGCGCCTGGCAGGCGGTCGATGATATTACCCTCACCCGCGCCACCGCCCGCAACGCCACCCTCGACGGCACCGGCAATCGCGAGTCGCCTTGTAACCGCAGTGCGGGCAGCTGCTCTCGCCTCAGCCACTGTCGCGCCCTTGAGCAGCGCGGCGCGCATAGCAGCTGCGCCTATGCCCTCAATCGACGCGCCGGGGATGATCAGGCCACTACCGAGCTGACCGCCGAAACGGGCGTATGGATGGTTTGCATCGTCGAAGCCGAGAATAGAGCGGTTCTGATCGATATTGTTCCACAACACATCGCCAAAGCGCCGTTCGCTGTTCCAGATGCTCTCCCGACCGGGTGTGCCGCCGAGCGAGTCCACCACGCCACCCAGCTCGTCGAGCATGTTCACTGGATCAGCGAAGCCGCGGACGAATGATCCTGTCGCGCCGTCGCCAAGATCGGTCAGTACTTGGGGGGCTTCGGCATAGGTCAGGCCGCCGACCCGCGTGTTCGGCTTGGCACGCTCCTTCAGGAAACTATCAATCTGGCCCTCGTTGATCGTGAAGCCCGATTGCTTGGCGTAGTTGAGAATATCCTGTTTTGTTGATTTCGGATCGCTGACGATGGCCATATAGCCCTGAGCAATCTCGGGTCGGAGGCCCTGAAACGGCGTCGGCTCATCCCAGAATACCGCTTCGCCTTCGCCGAACGAGCCCGGCTCGGCAGCCTTCCACGGCCCGTCTTTATGCCGGAACTGAGAGGGCGTCTCGAATTTGCCCCCATGCGCGCCCAGCCGGTTGAGCCGCGCTAGGCGCTCAGCCTCCATGTACGCGGTGCGGCGCTCTGGATCGTCCTTCAGATAGTTGGGCTCGGCGATGCCGAAACCCTCACGCAGGATGGGCTGGCCTGGATCGATGCCGTCCGCATCCATGGTGACGACGGGGCGGCCATAGGTCAGCTCGCCCGTGCCAGTGAGTTGAGCGCCTGGCAGCAGGTCCGCCATGATCTTGCGGCCCCGCTCCCCCAGCGGCACGATGCTGTTGTCGCGGGCGCGTCCGACTTGGCCCGTCTCGAACGCGTCATAGCCCTTGAGCCTCGCATTGCGCCCGTCGGTCAGCCCCACCGTGTCGCCATCGGGAGCCTGCCCGTTCGGGATCAGCACGACTGGCGCCGGCTTCTCCGTTTCCTGATCCAGCACGAAGCCAGTCGGCACCGGTGGCGCGGAGCGCGCGCGGCGACGAGCGCGGCGCGATGGCCGCTGAGTTTCCTCCGGCTCGACGTCGAGGACGAAGCCAGTCGGAACCTGGGGCGCGGCCATTACTTGCGCACCGGCACGAAGCCGGCCCCGTTCCATACGACCTTGGCACCCGTTACCGGATGCGTGGCCGTCTGCCCGATCTTGTATCCTGCTGATTTTGGTGCAGGCGCTGGCACCCCGCGACGGCCGCCGCCTCTGCCGCCGGCCCCTTCCTGATAGCGCGTATAGATTTCGCGCTCACCCGCCGTCAGTTCTTCGCCCCTAGCCACCTTCTGCAGGATCGGCCCGACGACGCTTGAGGTGGTGACAGCGCGAGGCGCGGGACCGCGGCGAGGTGCCGGGGGTTGGCTACGCTTTTCGACAAGCGAACTGACATTGCGGTCGGCGCGCTCATTGTCGAGCCGATCATCGTCCATGTCCCATTCCAGCCGATCGCGGCGGTCCATTGCGGCCAGGCGCTTATCCACGTCCATCGCCTGCATAAGGATATCGCGAAGCCCATCGGGGCCTGGGAACACTTCGGGGAGATGATCGCGCACGTTGGCGCCGAATTGGCCGTAGAGACCATCGGCACGCTCAAGCGCCTCCTCCCAACTCGCCTGATCCTTGACCCCGCTCAGCATCTCGATCGCGCCGCGGTTGGCATCGCGCATCATCTTCATGCGGCCGGCGTCGAGATCCTGTGTCGATTTCAGCCCCTCGCGCCGATCGTCGCGGAACTTGAACGCCATGTTGGCCGCCGTGTCGCCGCCCTCCGCTAGAAAGTTCTGGAATCGGCCCGGATCCTCCGGCGCACTGGCATAGCTGGCCAGGGCATTTTTATAGCGCCGTTCCTCTGCCCACGGCCCAAATGTCGGCTTGCGGCCACCCAGCACTGCCAGCGTGTCGCCGATCCGTCCGGCAGTGTTCTGGAACTTGGACGGCTGAAGGCGCCGGGGATCGACAACCGATGAGGGAAACGAGGAAGTCGGCAGCATCATCATCGGCGCTTCCTGTGGCGCCTGTCTCGCGAGATGGTTGCCGATCGGTGGTGCATCAGCGCGTCGCTGGCCGCCACCGCTTTCGATCTCCGCCATCGCGCGCAAAGTGGCAATGTCGATGTCCCGGCCCCCGCCGGCAGCAAGTGCGTTGTACCTCATCAGAGATCCCCGTAATTGACAGAGGCGAAGCCAAGGACTCGAGGGCCGAGCGCCCAGGGGCGCAGCTTTGCGACTTCATCGGCCATGACGCCGACATGCTGGCGCGCCAGGTCGAACACATAGCGCCACGAATAGATGCCGAGGCCGTCGGGCAGTTCGCCCAGTTTCTCGATATCGGTTTTCAACCGTCGGTCAGACATCGCGGCGAAAGTGCCCACCGCCGAACCGATGTCCCCCAGCGCCCCGAACAGGCCGTCATTCTTGTTGCTCTTCGACTGACTGGTCTGTCCTGCGCCGCCAATGATGCGGCCGGCGCCCTGGCCCTGCTCGGCGAGCTTGTCGAGGCTGGCCAAGTAATTTTGGAAATATGCCGCGCCGGTTTTCTGGCCGTACGAGTTCAGAGCCTTGAGGGTGGACCCCGACTGCAGCATTCCGCGCGCAGCAGCGCTTCCCGTGATCGCCCGGCTGCCGCTATCGAGCATGAAATCAAAGCCGGTCGAGTCCTTGTAGCGGTCGAACGCGGCATTCGCTGCCTCGGGATCGCCGCCCAGCCCAAGCAACGCTGCCATAGCGTTCGTCGCCTGCGTTCCGGTCTGTGCCGAGCCGCTGTACGTGTCCTTCAACCAGTCGAATGCCTGATTGCTTGACGTGCTGCTCGATTTCTCTCCGCCTGTAAGGCCAGTCAGGAAGCCCATTTCGTATCCCCTTCGATGATGCCGGGCGCGAGGACGAACAATTCCGCCGCGCCATGGACAGTTGCGATGATGCCGAGCGACTTTCCGCCGAGCTGCCGATTGAACCACGCCGCCGCGGTGCATTCGATCGGGGTCAGCCCGCGAATGACCTGCGCACCGTGTTCGCTGAACATCGAGCGAAGCGCGGCCCGTGCAATGTCCAGCGCCTGCCGGCCTCTGGCAGCAAAGAGCCAGTGCGCCTCGAAGACGCCTGGCGCGACCCCGGTGAACAGCGCGAGGTTGCTCCCATGAACCAGCGCGACGTTGCCGTGATCGGCGACCCATGCGGCAGGGTCGAAACCTGTTTGCAATTCCGGATCGCCGTTGCGGGCAAGAAGCATGGCGACGCAGATGGTTTCTTGCGTGCGCTCTATCGCCACGTCATTGCATTTTGAGCCCCGATCGGCCTTTGGACCAAGCGACCATCGCGACGCCCGCGCCGCCGCAGCTGGTGAGACATAGCCGATGGTGCTTTCCAACGCCGCCGCTGACGGTTCGTGCCCCTGATCGGTAAGGCGATCGAGCAGCAACACCGCTTCAGCCTGCCGATTGATGCGCCCTTCGCTATCGGCGGGATAGAACAGGGCCACCGCCAGCAGCACGTCATGCAGTTTTCGCACGCCCTCGGGATCGCCGCACGCTGCCCGCATCCGGGCCCAGCATTCGGCCTTCAGCCATTCGATGATGCCACCGCCCTCCTGTTGAGCGGCCTGCATGAAGTGATCGAGAAAGGCATGTTGCGCTGGAGCGTTCCCGCTCGCCGCTTCTGCAAGCACGCTTTCGGCAACGGATGATTCAAGCATCTTTTTCCCCTCAATGCATAGTTGGAAAGCAGGGCTCGGCGTCGATGCCGAAGCGTCGCGCCGCGAATGTCGAGATCGCCCCCCAGCCGATTGGCGATGCCAGCAACGCTAGCTTGTCGTCGGGAATGCTGATCAGGAACTGCCAGGCGCCATCGTAGCTGATGGCCATTGCGGCGCTCATTTCGCGCGCCAACCATCGGGCCGTCTCGCGCATGGCAGCGGCGTCGCGCGCGGCGACGAGTTGCAGCGGCATTAGGGGTGGAGTCTGCCCGATGGTCTTCGGGGCGTCGGCGCATTTCATCTCGTCTGCCTCCCGGCGATGAGGCCTGAAGACATAGCACCAATACGGTAAATCACATAGCGGTGATTGCTATGCGCTTGCTGAAAACGAGGATCGCCCGCCGAATTCGACGAAATACGCGCTTTTCTGGCTAATCAGAGGCACCACACCGCCTAACTATGGGTTAGGTGGTCGCAATAGCCGACCCTGGATGCCCACGCAAAACGCCATCAAATTTAAACTGAAGCAACATTGCGTCATCGGCGCATTCGCAATCAACAAGCACCGCGAACGGAGTCCCCTGGATGACGAGGCATTGCCCCTTTTTGCCCATCTGATTCACAAAACTTTGGACGGCGGTCCTGACGCTCGCTGGGTCTTTTTCGGGCACGTCGATCTGCACCCGGAATTTGAAAGCCAATTGATTCATGGCTCTAAAACAGGCCGGTTACGATGTCCGGATCTCGAACGATGCCGCGGAGCAATGGGGCGATGACCAGCAGCGCCGCAATGATGAGGGAACCGACGATCGCATTCGACAGCGCGCGCACAAGCCGACGGTGGGCATAGTCGACGCCCTTCAACTCGCCATCGTCCGCGAGGCGTACGACGCGCCACCATAGCGGCGCGAGTATCGCGAACACGGCCGCGCGCACGACGAAATCCCACCAGCCCATAGCGGCGCCCTCCGAGGGCCAGAGAATGCGCGACGCTGGCGAGCATGACAAGGCGGGAGGGCCAAGGTATATGTGTCATGCATATACCTTCGATTGTGCCGTTCAGTTGGCGGGCAGTCGCACGCCAGGACCGCCCGCGATCGAGACTTCCTTTTCGGCAAGGAAGGTCGCCCCCGCAGCCTCAAGCGCGGCCTTGATCGCAAGCACGCTCGATTGCCGTGCGCCGCCACCCTGCTCAAAGCGTGAGACGGTATTGACGCCGACGCCGGCAGCGGCCGCGAGATCCGAATTACTCATACCGAGCCCTGCACGGGCCATTCGACACAGTTGGGGCGTTAACGACATTGGTGAACCATACACCAGTTAGTGCTTGACACAACCCATTGTCGCATGATTATTGGTGAAACTTACACCAGTAAGCGACCGAGGCGGGAGGGGCCTAATCCTCCCGACCCCGGTCTCATCACAACCCTCGTAGGAAGGGATACGACTATGCAAACGCATATCACTGACACGCGTCCGGACAACAGCCAGATTTCGGCACAGACAAGTCGGCGGGATGTTCTCGGTGCCATCGCGTCCGCGCCCGTCGCGGTTCTCGCCCAGCCGGCTTCGGCAACGCAAGCCAGCGTGGACGCCGAGCTTGAGCGCCAGTTCGCGATGTGGCGCAAGAACCTGCTCGCGATCAAAGACAGCGAAGAGGATTGGGGCCGCCCCGACGCCGACTTCCGCCTGTGGCGCATCGTCGACACAACTGAGGACGCGATCGTAAAGTGCGATCGCAAGTCAGTTCGGGTCGCAGAAATGCGCTTGTGGATCGCGCTGCAGCACATGTCGATTGGGTCGAAGATGGAGCGCGCCGTGATCGCCGGCGATCTGGACACCATCGCTGCTCACCGCGAAGAGCTGGATTGGCCCGAGAGAACCGTTGCCGAGGCGTTGATTGCGCTCGTTGCAGTCGGGAAGGCCTGAGCAATGGGAAAACCAGCACCCAAGGGGGCGGCTTCCGCCGCTCCCACCTTCGACGCGCGCGCGTGGTTCGCCGCGTGGTCCGACAATGGGGGAATCGCCATGGTCGCGGCCGATCGGCTGTTCCTGTCCCGCGCGTCCGCCATCGACCATCAGGCGCGACAGAGGCTCGACATGCTCCGTGCAGAGATCATAGGGCAGCGCGATCGCGGTGAAGCCCTCGCGGCCTATCTGGTTGCGCGGTCGTTCGGCGAGATCCGACCATGAAGCGCGAACCCAGCATCCGCGACATCGAGCGGCGCAACGACCCAAAGGTGACAATCCTGCCCACGGCGGCACGGCGGATGGTCCAACAGCCCTCATGCGTAGCAGTTCGCGCGGCAAGGGCGGCAGCGCCATGGCCGGGCGAGCGCAAAGACCCGCAGACGCGCGACGCAGAGCGGGAGACGGCCGGCACACGGCGAACGCCCGAACTGCTTATCCTCTTAGCCATCCTGAAGGTGCTGACACCGGAACAGCGGCGCGAAGTGCAAGACATCACGCACAGGGGCTATTGGGCACTTCAGGACGGCGCGGCGCTTACAGCGTCCGCGATTGTTGCTGGCCTGAGGGAGGGCGAATGATGGTCAGCAGCGCCCGACGCATGTGCTTGAGCACTCCGCAGCGCAGATCGTGGACGCGCAGGCCCCTACTTCGCGCCAAGTCGCTCACTGGGCCACCCGAGGCGCTACTTGCGACCAACCCTTCATTGCCAAGGCCGATGCTCGGTCGGGTCGTCTCGGCAATGCTTCAAGGCGTGGATGAGGTCGATGACGGGACCTAGCCCTCAATGAGCGAACCGCAGTTATCGCTGCAGCTCCCAACGCCCCGACTAACCAGTCGGGGCGTTTCGGCGTTGAGGCAGGGTATCCACGACTTCCGCACCAGCCTTGCGCTGTCCGAGAGCTATGTGGACGCCGAATGGTGGATCCCGACATATCGGCGCGCCTTTCCCAATCTGGTTGCCGCAGTACCAGTCAGGAAGGACGGCTGGGCGCAACGCGGCGGCATCGACCGACTTTTGACGCTGGCCTGTGGTCGAACCTATTCGGTCGATGAGAAGGTGCGAATGCAGGCATGGCCTGACATCTTGCTAGAGGTGTGGAGCGACGAGGAACGCCGAGTGCCGGGCTGGGTGCAAAAGTCTCTCGCTTGCGACTTCATCGCTTATGCCTTCGCGCCGACCGGCGAATGCTTCCTTATGCCGGTGGCCCCGCTGCAGCGCGCTTGGCGGCAGCGCGGGCGCCTCTGGGCCGAGAGGTACGGCATCAGGCGGGCAAAGAATGTTGGATATGTTACTGCGAGCGTGCCAATTCCTAAAGTGGAGTTGTTAAACGCTGTTGCTGCGGCGATGCTGGTTCGAGTGTAACGCTCAGTTCGCCTTGCGACCGGACTTTGACATTCGGCAAACCACCTGTAGGTTCATCGAGTCTTTTTGGCTTGGGGAGTGGCCGATGGACTTTAAGCAGATAGTTTCCGCTTCGCTTTTGCTAATTGCTGGCGCGACTGCGGCTCTCGCATTCCAGCCAGGTGAAAATTCACCGAAAGGGGAAGGGCCTCGCGGAGAACGATTAATACGGCCCCACGCCGGCCCAGGATTCGACATCGACCTAGACAAATTGTTCCCGACTGGTCCAAGCCGAAACTGCCCAAAAACCCTCGAAGCCGCGGCAGTCAAAAGTTGCGGTCCACGGCCTAATCCCCTCATGCAGAATGGTGCTTGCCAGCTTGTACGCAAAAGTTGCTCGAAGGATAATACCTCCTGCATCAAGCGTGCCAACCTTGAGCACGCATGCCTTTCTGAAGAGGTTACGCTGGCCGGAGAATCATTCAACCAGAATTTTGCGAGCTTGCCGGCAAAGTTCGATGAACTGATCGGTGCCTCCGAAGCGGCAAGCAGGGCAGTCGATAAGTTTGGAGAGAGCGAAGGCTGCGAAGCTGAGTTTTTGAATGCACGTGCTATATCCACCAAACTGCGAGGTATTGCACAAAATATTCATGACACGTACCGCGCCATGAACAGTGATTACGATTTCATAGTGCAAAAAAATGGCGACGTAGAACTCACGACCAATGCACGCAACTCCCACTGGGCCATTGGCTCGAAAGTCGTTGACGGGCGCATGGTACTGGATTTCGAGCATGCCCCCCAAGATCTCAAGGCAATTAAGTGGTCCCAAACGCTGTTCTCGGAAAGGTTCAGCGCCATAACTCCGCTTGACACTCTGCCACCAATTGAGATCGGTCAGCTTCCACTCATAAATAGTGGTACGCTCGAACGCCACTGGCGCCAAAGCGGCACGGCCTTCAGCAGGAGAAGCCAGCATTACGCCGAACGCCTAACCGCACCGGCAGGATATCGTTATTGCCGATCGTCATATAATACCGGCGAAACCTCCTTCGTTTGTAAAGCGAGGTTAATGCGAACTAGCACGGAGGTAGCCATTGACGCGTGGATCCGCGGACCTGACTTGCCAATGTCCAACCAAAAGGGTGAATTTGGTTTTACCATGAGCGCGTTATGGATCGACGCTAAAACAACTCTGTGTCAGGCCAAAGCCTTGGGATGCGTGCAGGCGGAAGGCGAATATATTCCTGACATTTCCAATGTTGTTCAGTGCAGCGACACCCCCGGCGGCTATTTTAGGGGGTGCTCCGATTCCGCTCCATCCTGCTTCAATGGGCTTCTCATCTGCCAATCAAATAAGCTTTCGCCGACATCGAAGAGTTGTGAGCCCGGTGGTGGATATGCATGCGGCGTATGTGGCGATCGTAAATTCAAATGAGATACGGAGTGCGTTAAGCGTTGATGCGCGATCGCGGTGCCGATCACGTACCCTCATGGATCGCCCGTAACAGCCGCTTTAGCTGGATCATCTCCGCCGACTTTAGGCCGTGCTTATACGCGTTTCGATTACCGATCGGTGCGCCTGGGTTTGTCCCCCCGTGCATTCGGCACCGCTTCTTTCCGCTGACCACCGGCGATTGGCATGGGCGGCCCGAGCGGGTGCGGGCCAGGCAGCGCGGGGCTTCTGCCAATTGTTGCGGCTGCTTGGGATTGATCGGCCATTCCTTCATTTTGCCCCCCTCCCCCGTGATGGTGGAATTCCTCTGCGACGACCGCTTGGCCGCCTTCGTAGACATGGACGTGTCGCACCGTCTGCTCGCGCGGCTGGTGCATCTTCGACAGTGATTCGGCGGATGCCCTGCACTGCGCCTGCGCCTTGAACGCCAAGCGCATGTAGCTTTCGAACGCCTGTTGGTGCTTGCCCATGCTGGTGATCGCCCGCCGCGTGAACTCGGTGAACAATGCGTCCAGCGCCGACACCTGCCCGGCTAAGGTGTCGCTCAGGATTGTCATGTCGCCATCGCGGACCTGCTGAGCATGATCGGCCATGATCTCGACCGCATCGTCGAGCGTCGGCTGAGCGTCGATGCCGCCGAATTGCTGTGCGCCCATGGTCGCGGTGATGAAGGCCGCCCGGTGCGTCGGCTCCATGACGACCTCGGCCAGTTGGCGCGCTTCCGACTTATTCGGATCCTTCACGATCTTCACCGTCTCGACGCGTGGCGCGGGCTGCTGCTCGTCTTCGTCCATGGCCTTATCCCTCAATGATACTGACCGGCAGTGGCCTATTGCCGCGACGCCTCCGAATCCGGCGGCCGCGGCACGTCGCCCGACATGGCGGACACCTGCGCATGAGCCTTTGCCCGCGCATCGGCGTCGTGACCTCGAAAGCCTTGCTGCAGTTCGGACACTCGCTCTCCCAGCGCAGCAGCACCGTATCGCGCCCGTCCTGGCGAATGTGGGGTTGGATGTCGACAAGATGATAATCCTGCCGATCGACGCGCAAGATCGTACCGATCAGCGGCAGCCTGTCGAACGCGAAGGCGATGCTCATGCCGCCCGCCTTTCCAGAGGCAGGCAGCCCGTTGGGGGATAACCTACTCCCCCTTTAGGGGTAGTGAGTGTGTTGAGCGCGTTAGGTGCAAACAAAACCAACGACTTAGAGACCGTTGGATGCGTTAGGTGCACCGTTAGATGCACAGTGTGTTGAGCGCAGCCCGTCATTGGCCGATTTCCGCGGTTTCCTGGCGAATCGGAGCACTCAGGGGCAATTCGCCCCGATCACCGTTCAGCACAACTTCGCGTAACCCGAAAACCGGCTTTCGATTGTCCGCCTTCCACAGTTCGGCGCGCTCGACCTTGCCCAGCCGGAACAGGCGATCCATCGCCGCTTCAAGCCGATCCTTGCCCAGTCCCTTCGCCTCCGCCATTTTGGCGAACTCGGTCGGCGCGAAGGTCGGTCCCCGCCTCTCCGACACCGCCCGACGCTGCTTATTGCGCTCGGCCAAGCACGACAGGAAAAGAGCATTGTCGGCACCCGCACGGGCGCTGTCCTCGAAATCCTTTCGTCTATCGTCGGGCACGTCGGCCGCGGTCATGAAGGCGCCCTTGATCCAGCGAAAGCAGACTTCGCCACCTGCCGCGGAATAGTTCGCCTTCGGATTGATCAGCTTGCGAGCGTCCGGATCAATCTCACCCTCCCGGCTCATGAACAACCGAGACCGCACCTGATTTTCCCAGCCGACCGACCCGAGGAAGTGGTCGCCCTTTTTGTTCGGGTGGTGGAGAACCAGCGTTGCACCGTCGATGCGGAGTGCCAGCCCGTTCGCGAGATTGAGGAACGCAACCACCTGCGTCAGATCGTTGTGATCGCCCCCCATCAAATGGCTTGCATTGTCGATCGCCGCGAAGCGGACCCCCTCTTCAACACAGGTCCCTTCCAGTTCTCGATACCGATCGGTGGGCCTCATCTCGCCCGTGTTCGCATCGAAGTGTGCGAGCGCGTTGCCAGGCAGCCCCATCAGTGACGACAGCGTCAGTTTGTCCAGCACGTCGCCTATGGCGAGGCCCAGCCCTTCGCAGATCGCGGCCTGCCGTCGCCAAAGCTCTTCTTCGTCATCCTCGCACGACAGATACAGCGCCGGGCCGCCGCGAACCGACACACCCAGAAACGGCAGACCCATGGCGACGCATGTACAGAGCTGCTGCGCGATCAGCGACTTGCCGACGCCACCAGAGCCTGTGAGAAGCGTCGCTTGACGAGTCGGGACCCACTCGTTGACGATCCACTCGCGTTGCGGCGGGATGTGCCCAATCCAACGCCGCATGTTGATGATGGGCAGACGCTTCGGCACCTCGCGCAGCTCTGGCTCCGCAGGCGGCGGGGTCAACACCTCGACATTTGCCCCAAGTATCGCATCAACCATGGACCGCCTCCCTTTGAAGGTCGGCGAAATCCGCTCCAGCGACGGGCGGGGTGAAGATCAGCGCATCACGGCGATCGGCGACATAGCGCTCGGCGACCGCACGAGCCGCAAGCCTGCCGGCGTCGTCCGCATCCGCATAGACGGACAGGTCCAGGCGCCCGACCAGGGGGAAGGCCAACAAGCCGGCGGTTCCAGCCAATGCCCATATGCAACGCTCACCGGCATTGAGCAGCGCCAGCCCGGTTTCGGGGCCTTCGCAGATGGCGACATACTGATCGATGCATTCCGGAGGTACCAGCATGATTGCCGCACCCATCGACAAGCCCAACGACGCCTTCGTGCGCTTTGTGCCGTCGGGGTTAAGCAGGATGCGCTGCACCGCCACCGGTTCGCGCGTCGCGATGTCACGGAACAGGCAGATCAGGGCTGGCAAATGCTCGACCCGATCGGGCGCGGGCTTGTACGGGCAGCGCGGGTGAAAGCGCATGACCTGCTCAGCGACATAATTCTCGAGACGCAAGCCGCGCCCGGAGAGATAACGCTCAGCGAGCGTGCCGCGCGCATCGATCGTGCCCGCCCATATATCGAGCGCGCGGGCGCCGTGCTTGTTCTCCCGCGACTTTGACTCGGACTGCCTCCGCACCGGCCGGTCAGGTGCTGCGCGCGGCTCGCCCAGCCATTCCAGCGCCTCGCGAGTGCCGCACTTCAGTTCGCGTTGGATGAGATCCAGCACGCCGCCACCTGAGCCCGCTTCGTGGTCGCGCCAGACGCCGCGCTCGACGTCGATCGAGAGCGAGCCCTTTGACCCATACCGCCAATCGTTGCCCCGCGTGTGGACGCGGTTCGGTTCGCCGAGCAGCTTTGTCGCGACCGACCCCATGCGAGCCGCCAGTTCGAGCGCGCTCATTATTCACCCCACAGTGGCGCGAGGCCTGCGCGGACGAGCAGCTTATCGAGCCAGTCCTTTTGCGCGTCGGATAGATTGAAGGGCTCGGCGACGAGCTGACCGAGAAACTGGCCGGCCTTGCGCGTGATCGGCGCGTCTGCGTTCAGCACCGTGCGCGCTGCCTTGCGGATGGCCTCAGGCATGACGATGGGGGGCTTAGTCGACATGATCGGCCCTTTCGGTTGTGTCAGTGATTGGCCAGCCGAGCGCAGCGGCGATGCCGGCGGCGTAGCCCCGCGCTTCCCGGTACGACTTGAATTCGCAGCACAGTTCGAGGCCGGCCGGCTTGGGTGCGACCAGCACATCGAAACCGGCGCCGAACGCCTCGGGCTGCAGGATGATGCGGTGCGGATCAGCCATGGCGACCGCCGCGCGCGTTGCGCTTCCATGCATTGACGGCGTAGAGCATGGCGTTCCCCCATGCTTCCGCATCGTCGAGCGTTGTGCTATCGAAGCGATCCTCCCAGCCGGCCAGCAAAGGAGACGAACGCCGCGTGGTGCTCAACACCGGGCGGCGTTCTTGTCTAGGGGGCGATCCCCCGTTGCGGATGATCATGAGCGATCACGCTGCCTGGGCGGTAGAAAGCGCCGTGCGTGCCGTTGCCCAAGCAGCAGTGACTTCCGGATCGTAGCGAACGAGCCGTCCAAGCTTGATGAATGGTGGGCCATCGCCGCGGCACCGCTGATTGGCCAAAGTCTTTTTGGAAATGCCCCACATTTCCGCCTGCTCGCTCTCGCTGAGAAGCTTTTTCATTGGATCCTCCAAGGCCCTTCCGAGATTGGCTGGGCGTTAGGAGGACGTTGGAGGATTAGGTGAGCCAACAGCCTGGGGGGCTATTGGTCTTTACGGCCGAGGTTCGCGACTTTCTTTATCTCATCTTTGACGATTTGACGTGCGCGATCGAGGGACGGTGGCCAGTCTTTCTCGGTCTCTCGCAAGCGCCGTGAGACGAATTCCCGCGCCTGAGCGGCCGAGTTTGAGCTTATGGGCAAGCCCAGCGCGCTTAACGCCGCTGCGGCTTCCCGCCGCAACGGATCCTCCGACCGCGGACGGGACGCTCGATACCACCGTGCCACGCTTCGAGACTGCTGCCCCCTCCCAGCGCGAGCGCGTCCCAATTGTTCATGATCTAGGCGTGAGCCGACAAACTCGCAGGCTGCGCCCACGGCCATACCAGCTGCAACAAGCACCCCAACGCATGCGGCGGCCGCTCCCTCAACAACCATGTCAAGATTGGTCGATGGACTGCCCTGAACGTCCTGTCGTTGAAGCAGATCCGGTTTGCGCCCATGGGACGCCTCGTCGAGCGCCAGCATGATAGCGTTCAGTCGGCCAGTGATTCCTGACGGCGCGCCAATGTCCTCAAGAAATTGGTTCGCGATTGCCAAGGAAGCGATGGCTGCATTTTGCGTCGCGGGGTGGTCTCGGTCAGTCTGGCGATACATGGCTTCAACGAGCTCTGACTTCCTGACGAATTCTGCCCAAATTCCCAGATCGATCTTGCAGGAAGCATCCGAATCCGTCTTCATGCTCGCGCTGCCGCCATCCGGACGACGTTCGTTTGATCGTGGCCTGAGGCCAGCGCGTCGATATGTGCAGACCACGCATCGAGTGCAGCACGCTTCTCCGGCCGCCAGTCGTATCGCTGGTAGATGCCGGCCACGCCGGACTTCGCGCCGCTGACATGGTTCAATACGGCTTCGGTCACTTCGAAGCGGATGCCCAGCCGTTGAAAACCCGTCGCCAGCGTGCGCCGTAGATCGTGCAGGCGCCAAGGAGCGATCTCGACCTCTTTCGGATCCTCTTCGCGGTCTATCGCCTCTTTCTGCGCGATCTCCAACATCGCGGCGTCAAGGCGCTTCTTGGCGCGAGAATAGCCTGACACGGACGTTTGGCCCGTGGTGGTGAAGACGAACCCCCGCCGCGGCCAGCGTTCATCGCTGGCATGCCCGACGCGTCGCCGCGAGATCGCTTCAAGCTCTGCCAGCGCCCGGGCGTTGAGCGGCACATGATGCGCGATATCATTCTTCGCGCGCTCGCTGGGCAGGTCCCAGGTCGCATGCGCCTTGTCGACTTCCTTCCAGTCCAGCGCGGCGACCTCCTCAAGCCGCTGTCCCGTTGCGATGAGAAGGCGGATCAGCGGCCCAAACGGATAGCCGAGTCCGCTGGCGGCCAGCCACGCAAGCCGCAACTCCCAATCTGCGAGAACCCGGTCGCGGCTGCTCGGCCCGGCGGGGGCCTTCATCGCATCGACAGGCGAACCGACGATATCCCCTTGATCGACCGCCCATGAAAACAGCAGGCGGAGGATGGCGAACAGCTTGCGCTGCGTCGCCGGCATGCCCTTCGCTCGATCGAGCACGGCCTTGATGTCGGCGCGATCGATCTGGCCAATAGATTTGTCTTTCAGCTCGGCCACGGCATAGAACCTGAGCGCATTCTGACCATCTGCCCAAGAGCCTGGCCAGTTCGCTTTCAGATACTCATCGACGAACGTGTCGGCATAGCCGCGAAACGCCATGGTGACCGATTGGCGCTCGCGCTCCCGCTTCACCTGTGCCGGGTCCGTCCCTTGCGAGACCAGCCGCGACAGGCGCTTGCATTCATCGCGCGCACTGTCCGGCGTCCAGGGCGAGCCATGCCCGCCTATCGTATAGCGCTTGGTCTTCGTGCCGCGACCGCCCATGCGATATTGAAACACATAGCTGCGTGCACCGGCCGGCGTGACCTTCAGTCCGAAGCCCTTCAACTCGGTATCCCACAGGAAGGTATCACCCTTCTCCGGCGCCATCGCCTTCACCGTCGCCAGCGTAACCTTGCCCGTGGCCATGCGAACGCCCTTCCAGTAATCACTGAGCAATCACCGTAACGGGATTTGGCGGGAACATCAAGGAAACGACGGGAAGCGAACCCCCGCGATAACAGCCCAGAATGACGAAGCGCGCGCAGAAACGCGTTGCCGCACCCTCTAACTCTTAATCAGCGGGTCCTAGGTTCGAGCCCTAGTGCGTCCACCACCTTTTCTATATAATCCAACATATTAGGGACGATCGGACAGCGGTCTGATCTTATCGTTTCGCGCCAGGTAGCATTCACGATCGAACTTGCCCTATTCGTGATCAGCTTCGCCTTGCGCAACGCTGACGATGCTTAGCGCTCGCTCATGGCTTTTTCATAAATTCCAATTACCTCCAGCCCGATTTCGTTGGCAAGGGGGCATGCCATGAGCTTCGAAAGCACGTTTCGCAGGGTTCTGTTCGGCCGCAAGGCATTGGACGGATCAGCGTCCAATCAGGCGATGGCCAGAAAACCTCTGCATCCTGCGATGCTCGCCGAGTTGCAGCGGCTTGACCTGATTCAGCCTGGACTAGGCAAGGCCGCCATCGCATTTGTCGCGACCGGCGAGCGCAGCGAAGTCGTCGCCAGGATCGAAACCCTGTACAAGACAGTGCCGCGCTATACTCATCCCTACTTCGGCGACAGCATCGGCATGAACAATGCGGAGGGGGCAACCGACGTTGCCCTGGTAACCGGCGGGATTGAACCCGGCCCGGAACTGGGCAGGCTGCTGCACATCCGCATCGCCACTGGCCGGATCAGCCGGCCATATAACAAGACACCCACACCGGAAGAGTTGGTGCTTTCCGGCTTTTCGAACATGGCGTTGGGCGGGGCCAGGCGCACGGAAATCAACTACAAGATTGAGTGGGCTTCGCTCATCTCGCCCAAGACCTTGCTTGCCCATGTCCAGCAGGTCGGTGGCAGGATGTCCGACTTTCTTTCGCTGGTACTGCGCAGTCCGACCCATCCTGCGGAAGGCAGCTGGGTGACCAGCAGCGATTTCGCCGACTATGCACAAACCTACCCGGCTGCTTTGGCCGAAGCGATCCGCCTTAGTGGTCAGCGCAGCGAGGCGATAAAGCTGATCGAACAGATCGATGCGACCGGAGCGCCCGAAATCGAGGCCTTGCTGGTGGCGATGCTGACCAAGCCATTCGATAAGAACGACCGCGAAGTCGCCACGTCAGCCCTCGCACGGCTTGACCGGGGCCAACTCCTTGCCTTGCTCCAGCGCGAACTGCCGAAGGCAGATATCGATACCCGCCATGGTCTGGTTCAGGCAGCGGGACGCTGCGGGACGCCGGAGGTGCTCGCTCTGCTGACCGAACGCAGCAAGGTGGAGAAGGCGGCGAAGGTCAAGGCAGCGATCGAAGCGCTGCTGGAGGCCTCGAATCAAGGCGCTGGGGGCGAAGGCGCTGCGGATCGCGGCAACGGTTACGCCACGATCGACGGCAGCTTCGTCGAATTCCCACCCGTGATTGCCATGGCGATACAAGAAGCGATCGAGCCAAGTGACGGCGATTACATGGCCTTCATGAAGGTGGTCGAAGCAATCACGGCGCATCGCGCCAGCCTATCCGAGGAAAGCTGCGATCGCACCCGGTTCCATTACAAGCTCGACAAGAGCGACATTGAGGCGACATTTGAACTGATGACCCGGGGCACACCCTTGCCGCCGAGCAAGAACTACGCCCTCTCAAGCGAGATCAGAAGGCGCGACGACGGCCGCGCATGGTACGGCGCATACCTCGATGGACTTCCCGCAGGCACGGCGCTGCGCATACTCTTGGCCGGCAACCACGGCGAAATGGGATTTCTCGTTGGCGGCTCCTTCTCCACCTACGAAAGGCAGAAGTTCGGGCTTGAGCACCTGGAGAAATGGATGGCTAAGGACGGCTTCGGCTTGCGGGAGATCGCGCTGGCCGAGCACGCCGGCAAGACCGGTCTGCCGCTCGATCAGGCGGCGCTCGATCCCCATTTCGATCCATGCCAGCACCTGCGCGCGCTTCTCGGAAAGTCCTATCCCAGCTACTATCGCACGGACCTGTTTGCAGCCATGCGGGAATTGCCCGGCGAGGCGGTGTGGCCTTGGCTGGCGCAATGTTTCGAACTGTTCGACGAAGGCCTGGGGCTACGCGCGGCTAGCAAGCCCATCGAACTGACGCGCATTCTCACCTTGCTCGATTTATTGCCCAAGGTCCCGCAACGCTATTTTCCCCGCCTACTGGACATCGCGGTTGCGGAAAAGCGTCCGTTGCGACGGCAGGCCATGACCCTGCTGCGCGATGCCAAGGACCTGCACCTGCGCATCGAAGCCCTGCTGGACGACAAGCGCCAGCAAGTGCGGCTCAACGCAGCCGTCTGGCTCGCCGACATCCGCTCCACCGCCAGCGAAGGCGCGCTGCGCAAGCGGCTGAAGAAAGAAAAGAGCGATCTGGTACGCGCTGCGCTGATCGAAAGCCTGCAGCGCATGGGCTTCGACCTTTCCGACTTGATCGGCCCCACCACGCTGATCGCGGAGGCCGAAGCGGACTGCGCCAAAGTTTCAGCGGAACTGCCCGCATGGCTCGCCGCCAACGGACTTCCCGCGCCACATTTCCGTGACGGCTCCACCGTTCCACCGCCCGTGGTGCGGCACTGGCTGGCTCTCGCCATTCGCCTCAAGGATCCGGCCGCCAGCGGGCAGTTCGGGATCTACCTCGACCAGTTGCTGCCCGAAGACGCGCGCAGCTTCTCGAATTGGGTTCTGGACAGCTGGGTCGCCTATGACACCAAATCGTCGACGCTGGAGGAAGCGACCGCTTATGCGATAGCCAATTACCAGCAACATTATTCCTGGATGTACGGCGGGCAGAAGACCCCGCAACTACGGGATGAACTCATTGCGCACATCGTCCGCGAAAAGACCGGTGAGCTCATCAACTCGGGTTCGGAAACCAAGGGGATGCTCGCCCTTGCCTGCCGCGCCGACCCGGTATTCGCCGCCAACCGCGTCCGCTGGTTCCTGAAGAAGCACGGGCGCCGTTCCAATCAGGCCATGGCGCTGCTCGAAATGCTGGCCGGGATCGGACAGCCCGGCGCGCTGCAGGTGGTGATCGCGGCGTCAGCCCGCCTCAAGCAGAAAAGCACCCAGGCACGCGCGGCCGAGATTGCCGAACGCTATGCCGAGGATCGCGGCTGGAGTTTCGACGAACTCGCCGACCGCACCGTGCCGAGCGCCGGCTTCGACGATGACGGGGTGCTCGACTTGCCCTGCGGCGAGGACGAGAAACCCTATACCGCCCGGCTCGACGCCATGCTGGCGATCCATCTGTTCAACCCAGAAGGCAAGGCAATGAAAAGCCTGCCCGCTGGTGACGATGAGGTGACGAAGGAATCCAAGAAGGCGCTTTCCGCCGCCAGGAAGGAGCTGACACAGATCATTGAACTGCAAGGCACGCGGCTGTTCGAGGCGATGTGCGTCGAACGCACCTGGCCCGTGGCCGATTGGCGCCTGGCCCTTCACGAACATCCGGTGATGCGCCGCCTGATCGAGCGGCTCGTCTGGCAGGGGCTCGACGCGGAGGACCAGCCACTCGGCCTGTTCCGCCCCACACAGGAGGGCGACTTCACCGATGCCGCCGACACGACAGTTGATATCGACGGTTTCGCCAGGCTACGACTCGCCCACGGCGCGCTGACGGACGAAGGCAACAACAGGGCCTGGACCAAGCATCTCGAGGATTACGAGATCACGCCCTTTCTAACGCAGTTCGATACGCTGCGCGCACCGCTGTCCACGGAACAGCGCGAGGCTGAGTCCGTCGTCGACCGGCAGGGGTGGAGGGCCGACAGCCTCACCTTTCGCGGCATTGCCGAAAAGCGCGGCTATGAACGGGTGATGCGCGATGGCGGCGGCTGCAATGAGTATGAGAAGAAATTCCCGAGCCACGGCATCTCGGCGACCATCTTCCACACTGGCTCCCACGCCATCGATGAGAATAATCCGGTGGCATTGAAGGAGCTTCGCTTCTCCAAACAGGGGCATCGCGGCGCCTATCGCCTGCAGGACGTGCCCCCCGTGATGCTCGCCGAATGCTGGGCGGATTATCATACCGTCGCCGCCAAGGGGGCGTTCGATCCCGATTGGGAGAAAATCGCACCCTGGTAAGGGCTATCGCAGCAGCGGTGCCGCGCAACGCTGCTGACGCGCCAGCAGCAGGCCATAGGCGGCCGCGAGCAATCCCTCGCCTTCATGCCCGTCACCGAACAGCGATGCGAGGCGCGGCAAGCCATAGGTTTCGAGCCGCTGGACATGAGCGGCCAGGTCGCCATCGAGCGTGCGCGCGAGCGACGGACCGATCTCGGCGCGATCGAGCAGGTGCCGCCAGGCCTTCGCCAGCGCCGCATTGGTGCCGCTGCGGGGGAGCACGGCAAAACGGCGTCCGGCGCCCGGCCGCAGCCGAGCCAGCCAATCGCGGACAACCGACTTGTCGCCACCCGGCCGCCACGGACGAGCCCAGAGGGAGAGATCAACAGGCGCGTCGCGGCCGAAAAGCGTCATGGGCCTGAGGGCAAGCTTGTCACCGCGGCGTTCCATGCGGACCAGCACCATACCTTGCCAGCCGGTTCTCACGTTGGCCTCGAGCGCCTCGATCGCGTTGGACACTGGCTCTTCATGATCGAGCGTCAGCGCGAGCCAATTGCCTGCCCCATCGCGCACCGGCCAGATGAGTTGCTGGGCAAGGTCGTCGAAAAAAGGAGGCGCGATCCCGTCAGGCGCGATCAGACAGGCGGTCGACGCCTCCACACCGTCGAGCCCGAGTCCCACCTGATTGAGCCAGTTGCGCTGCAATTCGCTCCAGTTGCGCACGACGCCCGGCCAATCGGGACCGGCGCGAACCGAGCGCTCGATAATTGTCGCCCTGGCGCTCGCCGGGGCGGACAGGCGATCGTCGGCCGAACGGCGCGAGCCTTCGAGCTCGATCCGGGCATGGGCAAGCGCCGCCAACGGTTCCGACTGCCAGAGCGGCTGGTTCCGCCAGGCCTCGGCAGGCGCGAAAGTCGGATCCTGTCCAGCGCCGCGCGCAAGGGTGGTCGAGAGCCAGCGGCCGGTGGCGGGTTCGATGAACCAGGCCGTGACCCCGCGCGCGCCCGACGCCGTGGTCCACCGTTCGCCGCCGCACCCGACCAGATGCAGCGGTTCGGAAAGAACGAAATCGCGCCGCAGCCTGCCCGCAAGCGCAACCCGTCGTTCGGAATCCGCCGCCTTGAGCGCACGCACCAGCGCGAAGGCCGTGGCCGTGAGCTCGAGCATACGATCGGGATCGAAATCGAGCGCGCGGCCACGCCGCAGGCGCATCTGGGCGGCCACTGCGCGGAGAAGCGCTGCGAGCCGTGGAAGGCTGTCGGCGCGGGATGACACCGACAATTCGAACAGGGCTTCCTCCAGAGGGAGGGGGGCAAGGTTCATTCCAAGTGCGGCGACCTCGGCCAGGCTCGCCCGCACATGGTCGATAAAGGCGGGATGGATTTCCAGCTCGGCCGGCGAAGCCTGCTCGAGCTCATGGCCGAGAGCGGGGAGATCCTGGCCGAAATGGCGCAACGCCGCCAGGACAGCGGCTGCGTGATAGGGCTTTAGCCTCGCCTTGGAGACCTTGGACACGATCCCATCGAACCCCTGCCCGCGCAGAATACGCACCGGTCCTTCGATATCGGGAAAGGTCACGGCGAGCGTATTGGCGGCCGGCTCGACGGCGACGGCCGTTCCTGCCAGGTCCAGCGCCGCACGCCAGCCCGCCTTGCCGGTCCATTTCTCCAGCCTGGCCAGATCCATCGCGGCCACGATTTCGGCCGGGTCACCCGAGGGTTCGGTGACAGCCGCCGGGACCTCGGCAACATCGCCTTCCTGCTCCAGGACAAAGATCACGGCCGCGATGCGGTGCCGGCAGACCGTCACTGCCCGGCAGGCGCACACCGCCGCACGCGGACCGCCCGTGTCGAGATCGACGCGCTGGCCGTCCGCCTCGATGACGGCCTTGCCGGTTTCACCGGACACGAGATGGACCTTGCCTTCCGCGACGTCGCGGTGCGCGCGGCGAACCAGTCCGGCATTGGCGAGCGTCGCCAGCGCGGCATCGTCAAAGGCGGCCAGGCTGTCGCGAAGCGTGGTGTCGATCATGCCATCACGCTTCCGATCCATTCAGCGAAGCGGTCGGGCGTCAGCGCGGCGATCTGCATCCCGTTGCCCGACAAACGCTCCGCCATGCGGCGGTCATAGACCGGGGCGGCATCGTCGCTCAGCGCGCCAAGCCCCAACAACGTGACGCGAGCCGACGCCATGCGGCGCGTCGCGGCGAGCATTCGGGGGACTGATCCCCCCTCCTCGAAGTCGCTGATCAGCACAAAAACCGTTCGGGACGGCTGGGTGATCAGGCCTTCGCAATATTCCATCGCCGATGCGATATCGGTGCCGCCGCCGAGCTGGACCGACATCAGCACTTCGACCGCGTCATGCGCCTCGCTCGACAGGTCGACAATGGAAGTGTCGAAGACGATCAGCTTGACCTCGACGGAGGGCAACGCAGTCAGGATCGAGGCCATGACCGCGGCATAGATGGTCGATGACAGCATCGAGCCCGATTGATCGACACACAGGATGATCGTCCACGGCAGGCGCCGTCGGCTGCGGCCGTGGAAGCGAAGGCGATCCGCGACGATCGCCTTCCGCTCGGCATCCCAGTTCTTCAGATTATCCCTGATCGTCGCGCGCCAGTCGAAATTCTGCATCGCCTTGAGCTGGCTGCGACGAAAGCGGTTGGGCCGACCGGACAGCGCGGCTTCGACCCGGGGCCGAAGTTTCCGGACGATGTCCTCGACCACCTTGCGCGTCACCTCGCGAATCTTCTCGCGCACCGCCGGATCGGCGCTCCCCTTGAACGCGATCAGCGACTTGAGCAGGTCCTTGTTGGGTTCGAGCGCATCGAGCACCTTGGGGTCGGAGAGCAGCTCGCTCATCCCCAGATTGTCGATGGCATGCGCCTGAACGGTCTCGTATACCGACTGGGGAAACAGATCGCGGAGTTCGCCCAGCCAGCTCAGCGCGGTCAGCCGGCTGGGATCGAGCGATCCGGCCCCGCCTCCACGCTTGTCCCGGCGCAGACCCCGCCGCTCCATCTCGCGGGCGTAGAGATAGTCCAGCGCACGATCGGTACGCTGCTCGGTTCCTGACAGGCCATCGCCCGGCAGCGACCGCTCGGCATAGCGGCCGAGCACCAGGCGCCAGCGGCGGATCGAGACCGGCCCGCTCACAGTACGAAATCCCGTGCCAGTACGTCTGCGAGGCCCCGATCGAGCTCCAGATTCTCATTCATCTCACTTTCCGGAATGCCGACCGTGACCGACAGCGATCCCGGACTGGCTTCCAGTCTCGCTGCAACCTCTTCGGCCAATCGATCGACCTCGCGCGGATCGAGTGGCATCAACGCCAGACGCAGATGCGGCAGAAGGGCAACGAAGGCGTCTTCATCGACACTGTCGATGATCCCGTGCAGCGCGTTCAATATCGCCGGGACGGTCCAGATCAATTCCCGCGCGATCGCGATCACACCGCCGAGAAAGGCGAGCCGTTCCGCGGGATCGACATAGCCGCTGGCAAGTTCTCCTTTGAGCCGCACTTCGAGATCGGAGGCGGCGATACGACCGTCGAGCAAGGCAAAGGCCATGATCGCGCCGGCCAGCATCGGCGGCAGCGGACGCGCGAACAATGCGTCCAGTGCCTCCTCGAACAGGGCAAGATCGATCGGAGCCTGCGAGGATTTCGCCAGCTCGATCGCACCGCGCAGGCTGGACAACGCCTCGACGGCCACGCTGACCTGATCCGCACCGGAGTCCGCCATTTCCGGGAGCAGCACCAGCAAGCGGCGCCAGGCTGCCTGGATCAGATGGTCGAGCGGGCCGGCATCCTCGATGCCCAGCGTTTCACGGCCGCGGCGCAGCAGCAGCAGATCGGTGAGCGCGGCAATGACCGACCCCGCTTCCGGATCCTCGATCACCTGTTCTTCGACAAGGGCGAGGATCGCGTAGGCTTCCTTGCCCAGTCCCGCCCGGCAGGCTGCGGCGAACAGATCGATGGCCAGCAGCGCATTGCGCCCTCGGCCCTGTTCCGCAAGTGCTGCGACCTTGTGCGCGAGAACGAAGGCCAGGGCCTCGCCCAGCGTGTCTGCCGCCTCGGACAGTTCGATCAGGCGAGATTCGACGAGCGGCGACCAGCAAATGGCCCAGATCTCGTGCAACCGGTCGAGCGCCACGTCATTGCGGAAATCGGGCCCACCGGTACGTTCGGCAAAGGATGTACCGATCAGAGCCATGGCATGGCAGAAGCGGCTCGCGGCACGGTGGCGGGGCTTGCGATAGATATCGAGCTCGCGGCTGCGGCGCTCGCCATCGGCGATGGAAAAGCCAAGCACCCTCGCCTGCGCGCGCGCCGCCTCGACCAGGGGCGGCGATCCAGCCGAGGGCGGCACCTCACCGATGGCCGTACCGGTCAGCCAGGCCTTCAGCTCACCCAGAAACGGCGCTTGCGTGGCCGGAATTTCGTCCTTGATGAAGCTGGAGCGGATCGCGTCGATCAGATCGTCTCGCATCGGAAACGGCCGCCCGCGCAGTGCCGCGAGGCGCTCTGCCTGCTCTATCGCATTGGCTATCACTGGAAAGGAGGGAGCCTCGCCCTTGCCGCTCCGCAGATGGTCGGCAAAGCCCGTGATCAGGTCGATACCCAGCTCCGCGCCGCCCGACTCGCGCCGCTGCCACAATCGATCATAGAAACCGGGCAGCGGCAACCCGGCGCCATAACCGCGCAGCGCATCGAGCTGACGCATCCCATAGCGGATAAGATAGGATCGGCCTGCGCCGGGACTGGGGGCAAGCGGCTTGTTGCTGCTCGCCTCCAGCAACGCTTCGGCGTGAAAGCCGCCGACAACAGCGACGATCGGCCCGTCCGTGGCGGCGCGCACCTCGCTCAGGATCGCACGCATTTGTGCTTCGCGGGCGAGCGTGCCGTCATGCTCCATATCGGCGGCATCGGTCGCCGCGCGGATGCAGCTGCAGTAGTGCGCGACATCGGCGAAGAATGTCTGCCAATCCTGCCCGGCGATGCGGGTTTCGAACAGCTGATCCCACACTTCGTCACCGTCGCGGCATCCCAGTTCGCGCGCCAGTGCCATCACATAGTCGCCGACGCCGAACAGGCGCTCGCTGCCCAGAAGCGACCTGCCCTCGCGCGGTACGTCGCCGTCGAGATCCATGTCGCGCGCGGTTGAGGGCAGGTCGATGAAACGCGCCGCTACGCCGCGCGCTTTGGCTGCCTGCAGCGCAATCAGCTCCGGGCTGTGCGCGCAGAAGGGAAAATAGCTCGCCACCCGACGGGTTGCCTGTCCCGCACTCGCTTCGCGCAGCGATACTATGGCCACAGGCGCCCGGGTCCGGGTATCGCAGAGGAGGTCGATCAGCGGATCGAAATCGCACGGCCCCTCAACCAGGATCGCCGCAGGCGCGACTGCCGCGATCAGCCGCTCCAGATGCGCGGCGCAAGCCGGGCTATGGTGCCGGATCGGCACCACCCACAGCTGCCGCTCGGCATCCAGGACGACCGGGTTCTTCACCCGGTCAACCCAGCTTCAACGCTCGCGCCGCCTGGTGGAATTCCTTCCAGGCCCCGGATCGTCCGGCACGTTCCTTGACGATATGATCGACATAGGCGCGCAAGCGCTTGCCGTCCTCGGGCGAATCCTTGAGCACGACACCCTGCAACTGTCGCGCGACATGGGCAGCGGAAAGCTTGCCATTGTCGAGATAGACCGCCTCTAGCGCAGCTGCGTGCATCACGTTCACGGCCTCGGCCGTCGACATCACGGCGTCCGGACGATTGAGGCTGGTTCCTTCTGCAGTCCGACCCGTGCGCAGATCCTGAAAAACACGCACCAGCACGTCAGCGACGTCACGCTCGCCCGTCACGGTCACACCAGTTGGCGTAAGCCGCTCGGCAAGTTGTTTCAGCACCAGCTCGCGCTCGAACTCGGCGTCCGCGATGGGGTGAACGGTTTCGAAGTTGAAGCGCCGCTTCAATGCGCTCGACATCTCATGCACCCCGCGATCACGCAGATTGGCGGTGGCGATGACGTTGAACCCGGGAGCGGCGCTGGCAACCATATCGGCGCCCAGTTCGGGCAGGGCCAGGGACTTTTCCGAAAGGATAGAGATCAGCGCGTCCTGCACCTCGGGCGGACAGCGGGTGATCTCCTCAAACCGGACGATCCGCCCCGAGCGCATGGCGTTGAGCACCGGCGACGGGACCAGCGCGCGCTCGCTCGGCCCTTCGGCCAGCAGGAGGGCATAGTTCCAGCCGTAGCGGATATGGTCCTCGGTCGTCCCTGCCGAGCCCTGGACCACCAGCGCCGAAGTGCCGCAGATCGCCGCCGCGAGCAGTTCGGACAGCAGCGACTTGGCGGTACCCGGTTCCCCGACCAGCATCAGCCCCTGATGGCTCATCAGGCTGACGATGGCGCGGTCGACGAGCGGATCATCGCCATAGAATTTGCGTGAAACGCCCACCTTGGGATCGCCGACCAGAAAACGGCGCACCGCGCGCGGCGAGAGCCGCCATCCCGCCGGCCGGGGAAAGTGGTCGTCGGCCGCCAGCGCCGCGAGTTCGGCCGCGTAGCGCTGCTCCGCCGGCGGGCGAATCGATTGAATCTCGGCCATCACATATACGCCTTTTTCTGCCACTCGGGATCGAAGCCGGTTCCCTTGTCGGCGATGTCGTGGAGATCGCGCCAGCATTCGGCGAGCAGCACCGGCGGCACATCGGCGAGCGCGACCTGTCCCCCGCCGCCCGCACCGCCGCGCAGCTTGCGAAAGTTCAGCGACTGCAGTGCGGTCGACCGGTTCTCCTCGGGGAGCGGGCTGCCGGTGAACTCGATCTCGACGAGCAGGCCGGCCTCGCGATAGGTCTTCTCATAGGTCAGGAACCAGCCGCCATCCTGCGCCTGGCCCCGCTGGTAGCCCAGCTTGGTGGCAGTACCGCGCAGCTTGAAGCTCTCGATCATCCAGCCCTCCCGATCGGTGATCGTGCGATCCTTGCCCTGCGTTTCCGCGAGCCGTGGCAGGTCGCGGCTAAGCTGGTCGAAGGGTGGCGCCACCGCATAGTCGGCAAGATGCGCGCGCCAGGCGCCGATCGTCTCGCTGTCGAGCAGCGAAGAATGGACCAGCCGGATCTCGGCGAATGCCGAGAGGTCCACATCACCGTCCGTCGCGTCCGTGTAGCTCCCGTCCCCCATCGGGCGGAAGGTGTTCGCCGGTCGCCCCTCGGCATCCACGCCCTGCCAGATCGACCGCGCGGCGAGCCGCCCAACGATCGGATGTCCCGCGACGAAGCTCTCCCAATCGCCACGCGTCCAACTCCGCTGCAGGCACATCGCCTCCTGCAGCCGCTCGGCCTGGGCTGCCAGCACCTGCTTCACTTCCTTGCGCGCGGTGGCGAGCTGCTTCTTGGCGGCCTCGACCAGCGGACGCTCCTCCTCGATCCGCGGTCCAGGCAGCGCCTTCACCTCGCGTCCCTCAGCATTGAGGATGATCACCGCATCCTGCGCATCGAGCTGGAGGCGATAGCTGCGATTCTCGCCGCATTCGACGTCCTGTGTGCCGTCGGTATCGAAGCCGCCGGTCGGGACGGTGCGGTCGGCAAGCTGCGCCGCGCTCCAGCCGTTACGCTCCGCGACGGCTTCGACGAGCGCCGCAGCATGCGCCTGTACGCTGCGCTGCTTCGATCGGTTGGCTGCCGAAAGCAGGAGCTGGAGCGCGGAGCCGGTGCCGATCGCCGCGAGCAGCTCGATCAACGCCTTGGCTTGAGAGACGCGCGATCCGTGGTCCTTGAGGAATATGCGGATGCGCTGGGCGGCGTCGGCCCCGTTGACCCGCGTTGCCAGCGCGAGCACGCCCTTGCTGTCGGCCGCGCTGCCGAGATAAGTGCCGGCCTTGGCGCGCTTGAGCTGCGCGAACACCACCGCGCGATCGATGGAATAATAGTCGGCGCTGTGCGGCCAGCGCTTCGCCGCCGCGATATTCTGCTGCAATGTCGCATCGACATTCTGGGCCGCATAGGCGTTGGCCTCCTCGTCGGTCGGCGTGCGCGTGTCCTCGTCGATCCAGCCGGTCAGGATCATCCAGCCGAGCCGGTGCGCGTCCTCTGGCGCCAGCCGGTCGAGCCAAAGGTTGATCAGTGCATTTCCACCCGGCTGCTTGAGCTTGGCCGCCAGCACTACCCACCATTGCGGGAGCGCGGGATCGACGGGCTTGCCGTCCTTCCACTTGAGCGCTGGCAGATGGCCAAACGGCAGCCACTCCAGCCCCTTCGGCCGCGGCTTGGCGAGACCCGCCTTCGCCTCCTTCGTCAATGCGGCGTGGTCGAAATATTCTGAGACGTCCTCGCCCAACCGTTCGAGCGCGGTGATCATCGCCGCACGGGCGGCATCGCTGCGCTCCTTCGCCAGCGCCCTGCGGATCACTGGCGCCTGCTCGCGTTCGCCGCGCGCCGCCAGCCAGTCCGCGGCGAGCGCGCGCGTATCCTGCTTGCCGTCCTGAAGCTGCAGCGCGATCGCGTTGCCGAGTCCGGGTGTCCCCTGGAGCAGCGCCCGCGCGCCCTGGCGCAGCCGGGCGGAGCTGTCGCCAGCCAGCAGCATCAGCGCGCGCTGATAGCGCTCGGGCAGCTTCGGAAACATCCCGAGCAGCTCGATCGCGGGCACCCGTTGCATGGTCTCACCGCCGCTCTGCGGCACCAGGCCCAACGCTTCGTCGAGCTGCGCGAAACGCTGGCACAGCACCGGCCAAAGCGGCAGGTTCAAATCGGGCAGCGGCCAGTACCAGCGGCGCGTGAGATGCTCCTGAATATGGTCGTGCCCGCCTGCCTCGAGCCAGAGGGTGAGTACGGTGCGAATGTCGGCCCCATTGGCAAGACGATGCTGGACGGCGGCACCCACCGGCCCGCTCCAGTCGCCGAACAAGCCTTGCAGATGACCATTGGTCATCGCCACCGCAAGCCGCATCAAATGCCTGAGCGACAACCGGTCATCGTGAAAGAACTGGGATACCGCCGGGTGTTTGAGCTGGTGCCAACCCAGCCAATCCACCGCGGTTCGTTTACCATTTGTGTCGATTTGCCAATTGCCTTCAGCCAGCTTGGCAAGATTGTTCAGATCGCCGGCATCCTTCGGACGGTATTGTCGGCTCCAGTGCCAGTGCTTGTCCGTTTTCGCTTCGGCCTTCCCGATGATCAGCAAGCGATTGAACTCCGCCATCGCCGGTTCGAGCAGACGTAGCACTTCGGACGGCACCGGACTCGGTCCAGGCGCGGGTTCGAGCACGGAAAGCCCGACCCAGCTGCCATCAACCGCGACATAGCCCTGCGCGCCATCGATCTGCCAGGGCGAACGCTTCTCAGTGCCCGGCAGCGGCACGGAAGGCGCCACCGCGCCCGACACGCGATCGAATGCGGCGAGCACCTTGGCCGAACTTTCGCCGTCCCGCCACTCGGCCAGCAACGGTGCCCCCGCTTCCCCCAGCGTCGCGGCCGCGATCTCGATCAACTCCGCCTTGCGCCCGGGCGCGGCGCTCGTGAACTGCGCGCGAAGCGCTTCGGTCAACGCTGCCCTATCGGCCCCGGTCAGTGCCTGGCGCGCAGTGGTGCGCGCCTTCTTCGAGGATCCAGTGGCGGTGTTCAGCAGCAAATCGAGATAGGTCTGGTGCAGCTTGAACCGGCCGATCGCCGCCGCCAGTTCGGCCCGCACGTCCGCGGCGAGCTCCGGAAGCGCGGCGTGAACCGCATCGCGTGAGGTGGCCAGCCATTCCCCCACGCCCGCAAACCGGCCGACGCTGTTGTTGGACCCGTAGTTCCCGGTGTCGCGGCAGAACAGGATGTCGAGCGTCAATGCGGTGCCGTCACCCGTTTCCGCCGTCAGTGCCTGCAGCCTCTCGATCGGCTGTTCCTTGCGGCCTTGGCCGAGCCAGATCGTGACGACATGCCGAAGCCAGTCGGGCGACTTTTTGGTTCCGAAATACCCGTAATCATAAGTGATCGACTGGAGCATCGCGACCGCCTCGCCCAATCGCCGCATCTGGTCCGTGCGCCAGGCCGCGAGGTTGGTGAACAGCTTGGCCTCATCGCGCGGCGGATAATAATGCGCTCGCTGCTGCCATGCGGTTCGCGCCGCATTGCCCTGAAGAGTCGAGAGAACCGATGAATTGTCGCCATCGATCACAAACCGGGCGACTTGCGTCGGCAAGCCGAAAGAAGCCTTACGGAGCTCCTTGAAGTGATCGGCGATCCTACCCGCCGGCGGGCCGCTCCCCGCGCCCCCCGATCGACCGCTGGAAAGGCCGAGCCCCTGTCGAAGCCGGTTCAGCAATCCGTTCATCAAACACCCCCGGCTTCCTACGCGTACCGACTCGTTGGCGCTGCATGACGATGCATTCAGCAGCCGACTTGCTGCACTGAGACATGTGACTGCTTTCGGATCAAAATGCAGCCCGAATGTTCTCGGGAGGGGAGTCATTCTGATTCTAGCCGGAGAAACACATACCAATCCATTCCTAACGCACCCTGTGGCGAATGAATGAATGGCAGGTTTCGGGAAGCCGAGTCCGTCCATCAATGGCCGTTATGAGGGCGTGAGCGGACTCTGCCGATATAGGTGAGTTTGTGACGTAGCCGATGGTGGAATATGATCAAATGCGGCGGCTCAAAGTTCATATGAACAGTACACAGATTTACCTAGATTGCTGATATTATTTATAAAAATCGGCATAGCGCCGCACCTCTTAGTCAGCGGGTCCTAGGTTCGAGCCCAAATGCATCCACCAAACCCTTTCAATGACTTAGCGGCAATCGCTTCTGTGCCTTGCCAACCAACCATGCACTGCACCTGACGCTGTTACGGGCTGATCCTTCTGGTTGCCTCGGCCCCGTAGCCGTCGTCCCCAAACGCCGAGACCGGCAAGCTCCGGCTTCCGCCGCCATGAATTTTCCAGAGCTCTTCGAGCCAAAGAAAGGCTGTGTCCACGATCACGTCGTTCACCTCGAATGACGGCCCGCTCAAGCTGAACTGAGGAACATCGGGCTCCGGACGGCCTGCGTCCCCAAAGCGCACGTCGAACAAGGTTCGACAAGCATCGACGGCTTTGTTCAGAACATAGAGGTCGGGTCCATCGAGATGGATCATGATCGTGAACAGACCATCCCGATCCTGGCTAGGGTGAACGCCAATCTCTATCGCACGAGCTTTTTCCGGCAAGGCGGCGTCCAGGGCGCGAAGTGTTTCCAAGGCCTCTCCGGAATGGGCGCGGAGAATGGTCAGCAGCGCATCCCGATAATCGTCTGCGTTCATTGATCCTCCAGCGGCCAAACTCTGAATATTTTCCACGAAAAGCCCATGTCGAGCAGGTCCGGCGCCCCCGCCAATCCGGCGTATGGGATGGCTCGCAACGAGCCCTGGAAAGCCATTTGAACCATCCTGCGCCCTACTGCGCGCGGCCATTCTTGAAGAAATTGCGTTCGGTCTCGCGCGGCTCGCTATCATCCGGTCGGCGGACCATGCGGCGTACCGGCCCGTTGAGAAACCCGCCAACCAGCTCGCCCTCAAGCCATTGGGCGATCCCGTCATCCAGGCTGAGCATCTCTTCCAGCCGGCCGGTGCCGTTCGGTGCGAGATCGCGCCCTTCGCGATCGAGGCAACGCAGGTAGCGCTCGCGACCGTCTCGATCCTCGATGCTTTCGGTGTTGATCGCACCATTCGGCCAAAAACGCATTCGATGTTCCCGCTGGCCCTGGCGCTTGCAGCGGAGCAGCGGCGTGCCGTCAGGGTAGAAATGCTCGCTGCACAATTCCTCGCCATGCCAGTAGATGGAGGCACTTTCGCGCCGGCCATCGGCAGCAAAATATTCATGCAGCCCATGATGGCCCAAGCCCAGCGAGAGCCTGTCGTTGCGCACTATCCGGCCTTCGCCCAGATAGTCGAAACCGAACATCCAGCTACCGCTGGCCTGGCTGGGATAGTGAATCCAATTGCGATCCCGCCCGCTGCCAAACCCCGGCGTCTCGGCTTGCAGCAGCGTACGGTCGCGCGAGAACCACACGACATCGCAGCTACCGTCATCATGCTCGAACATATTCGGGCCGACCGGGAAACCATCCTCGAACCGCAACCGATAGGCGCCATTCGTCAACACAACATGCTCGACGCCGACCCCGAGCAGGCCCGGCACTTCCTCGATCGCGAAATAGCGGTGCGGATCGCGCGCGATATCCGCTTCGATATCTTGCCGGATCGCATGGTGGATCGCGAAAAAAGCCTCGCCGATCGCTTCGAGCCGTGAGGCATGCGGGGCCAGCAGCCCCTGATAGGCTTCCCAGTTTTCGTCTTCGTCCGCATCGTTCTCCGTTCCCTCCGGATGGGCAGCGGAAACATTGTGCCAGATTGCGTGCGCTTCCTCGATGAGCGGCAGGGCCGACGCAAATAGCGGATTCTGCGCAATGATTGCCGGCACCTGCATGGCGTCGGGCAGATGCGCAGCGACATTGTCGAAATATTGATCCACGCCGCCATTCGACACCTGCGCATCGAACAGGTCGAAATAATAGACAGCGCGGACATGAGGCGCGAAGTCCTCCGGATCGGCCTCGCAAAGCGCGTCCATGATCGCCGCGCTGAAACAGGGGGCCCGGCGCAACAATGTCGGCCAGTCGATGGCGGGGAGAAGGCTGCTTTGCGTCATGGCTGAATTCCCATCACAAGGAACGAGGCAAGATAACGAGCCCCCTGGGGGCTCGAGCAACCAAGGCCATCACAACAATGGAAGCGACAGGAATTGATCGCGCGAGAGGGCAATTTCGACGTCAACATGACGGCATCATCCGACTACGGGCAATCCGGAAAGCAACGGCGAGGCTCATGGTGACGCAAATCTGCACAGGATGGTCGTGCAGAGGTTATGCGGATCGTAGACGGCATCGATGTTCCCCCAGGCGCGCTTGCACGGCAGCGCCGCGCCGTGTCGTTTGAGAAACCAGTTGCGCAGCGCACGCGTATGCGGGCCGTCGTGGCGCGCCTGCGCTCCGTCGCCCAAGTGCATCGGTCCCAGCTGCCATTCGCGCAGAATGCCATCGTCGGGCCAGAACCACAGGATCAGCACCAGTTCCTCGCCATGGTCCACATCCTGCCCCAGCCAGCGCCACGCCACAGGCTCGTCACGATAATGCAGCCATTCCTCCCATTCACGCTCGTCCTGGATTATCTCGCTGCGGCGCAGCTGGTGGTGCAGGTGCAGGCCGTCGGTCAGCCGCAAGGTGCCGTGATCGGGATCGAAGGGCATCAGAAGGGCCTGTTGCTCGCCGCACGGAAATGGAGTGCGTTGACCGGCTTCGCCATCAGCGCACCGCCTCGCCGCGCATGCCCTCGCCCAGGTCCCAGACATGGATTGCGCCGCTGATTGGATCGACGAGATAATAGCCTACAAGATTGCTTCCCGTGGCAGGAAGGCCGTCGCCGCGCCAGCGCAACGCGAACACATAGCGGGCGGACTCCTCATCCTGTCGTTCGCAATAATAGGCACCCCGCGCCTTGATGCCTACCAGGTGCAGGCTTTGCGCCGCCTTGATCAGTTGTGCACAGGCATGCTCGGCTTTGCTGCCACCCGCGAGCGCAATGATTGGTGTGGCCAGTCCAAACCAAAGGCTGCCGATCAAGAAGATGCTCTGCCGCTTCATTCATTTGTCTCCCACCGGCATCGCAGATATGCGCTCACGTCGCGGCTGATACTCCTGCGGCAGTTGTCGAGGTGGCGCCCTGCAGGACTCAGGACTTCTCCGATCGTGGTTTGAGTAGACCAGGCTCGGCTGGAAATCTATTCTGATGAATATGATAGCACGCTGGGCGCATGGGTTTGTCGACATGGGAAGAACAGAAAAATCGATCGATTGGGCACGCAAAGCGACCCGATACATGCAGCCGCAACCAGGTCATTGATCATGTCCAGCTTTGACCGGATTCGACCACTCCTCGCCCCTTGGGGATCCCTGAAACCCCAGCCCGCCGCCGATTGGGAAGGCCCCTTCCCGCTGCCTGCGATCATTGCCGAATTCTACAGCGAGGTCGGCCCCTGGGGCGATGTCTATAACCAGGCCTACGGCCCCGTCGGGCTGACCATCAACACCGGCGGCAACCCCGTGGAGGTCCATCCGCTCCACAAGCTCTGGGCGCGGCAGGACGGCTATGCCTGGTCACGCAATCCCGAGAACAAGCTTGAGGATTGGCCGGAGCATTGGCTTGTCATCGCGCAGGAGGGCTCGCTCCCCTTCATCTTCGACCGCAACGACGGCAGCGTGCTCTTTCACTACACTGGCATGGGGCATTGGAATGCGCCGCAACGATTTGCGCCCGACCTTGCCACTGCCCTGGGCGCCATCGCCACGGTCGCCAACGCATTGGCCGAGCTCGGTGACGATGCGGTGGACGAAACCCTTGCGATCAAGGACACCAGCCAGACGTACGTCCTGGGCCAGGTGGCCGCCTTCACTGGCGACCCCGAACAGGCCCGCCACATGCTTGAGGTGTGGTGGAACCAATGACGGGGTTCGATGCCGGCTTCTGGCGCGGGCATCGCGTGGCGGGAAATTCCGATCCCATCGCCGGCAGTTTCATCGACTTTCTGGAAGCACGTTTCCAACCAAATTCGAAGGACGCGCTTGGTAGAATCAGGTAATGACTTGGGATCACGCGGTCCCCATCCCCAAAGGGGAGCAAGACACCATTGCCGTTCCACGCTGAAATCGTCCTGCAGCCGCTCGCAGGTAATTTTGTGACATGGGCTTCGGCCGCCTTCCGCGCCCCTCCGGCCATCCCGGTTTGTGCCCTCAAAAGTCAGCTGGTCGGCACAACGCCGGAGATGCCTGAATCCAGGATCGCACCGCCGACGGTGCGCGAAAGGCCGTGGAAGGACGCGATGTCGCGACCATCGATCGTGCGCAGGGTAACATTATATGCGCCGCTCCGGCCAGACTTCATGACCGCTTGCGCTTCCGCAACGATGCGGTCGCCAGTCCGCGCCGGGCTCAGGAAATTCATCGATGCCGCATGGGCGACGGTCTGCAATCCATAGGAATTGCAGGCATAGGCAAAGGCCGTGTCGGCAAGCGTGAACAGCGCGCCGCCATGAGCGGTCGCATAGCCGTTGAGCATCGTCTCGCTGACAGTCACGGCGATCCGCGCATAGCCCTCACGAACCTCCTCGATCTCGATGCCCCATTCGCGCCCCATGGTTTCGCGGCTACGCAGGAAATCGACGATTGCTCTAACATTGACGTCACTCATGGCAGTTCCTGATCAGACGGGCAGCGGACGGGGGCTTATTCTCGAATCATTCCGACGGTTTCAACCGGTCCCGAAGATCGAACAGCACCAGCCCGCCCACGGCCGATCCCAATGCCATGATCAGCGCAACGACCGATACGCCGAATTTGCAGCCCATTCCCTGCTTTCCGCATCTCGCGATGCCGTCAGATGAGTCCACCTGACTTCAAAATGCCCTAGTCGAGCCGGTTCTTGACGATCTCTCCATCCCGCATGATCAAATCCAGCTTGCGGCCATCGGCGGCGAGCAGGCCGATATCCTTCAGCGGATCGCCATCGACGACGATCAGATCGGCATGCGCGCCGGGCGTTACGCAGCCGAGCCTGCCTTCCTGCATGAGGATCTCGGCGCCGACCGACGTTGCCTGGCGCAGCATTTCGAGCGGGGTAAAGACCTCTCTTCTGAACTCGAACTCGCGGCACTGCTGGTCATAGGTCTCCCCGAGAAGATCGGTGCCAAATCCCATCTTCACCCCGGCATTGCGCATGTGCTGGAGACCCTCGATCGCCGAATCCGCTGCGACCTTCAGCTTCGCCATGCTGTCGGGCGTCATGCCCAGTTTCACGCCGCGCTCCATCGACACGAAGATCACCGACATGGTGGGCACGACATAGCCGCCGCGCTCCGCAACGAATTGCGCCGTGTCGGCATCGATCAACGTCGCATGTTCGATGCAACGGACGCCGAATTCGATCGAACGGCGGATCGCGCTGACCGGATGGCAATGCGCCGACACATAGGTGCGGCGCTCCACGCATTCATTGACGATCGCGCGGATCTCATCCTCGCGGAACTGGTTCATCCACATCGGATCGCTGGGTGACATCACCCCGCCCGATGCGGTGATCTTGACGCAATGCGCGCCGCGGCGCAGTTCCTCGCGTGCCGCCTTGATGCATTCGTCGACCCCGTCGACGACGACCCCGCCCCAGTTCATCGACCCGCATGAGCAATAGCCATGGGTGTGATGCGTTTCGTTGGGCGTACGATAGTCGACATGGCCGCCGGTCATCGACAGGACCTTGCCCGCATAGAAGAAACGCGGCGCGCGGATCAGCCTGTCCTCGATCGCCGATGCCAGCGGATAATCGCCGCCGCCGATGTCGCGGACGCTGGTGAAGCCGCAATCGAGCGCGTGGCCGAGCTTCTTGACCGCATGCGCCGTTCGGTAAGGCGCGTCACGGCTGTCGACCAGCTTGGCATTGAGGTCCGAGAAATAGGCATGGATATGGACGTCGATCAGGCCGGGCATCAGCGTCTTGCCGACCACGTCGATCCGCTGCGCGCCATCAGCCTTGATCGGACGATCGGACACTTCCCTGATCGCGCCATCCTCGACAAGGACCGACATGCCTTCGGCGCAGTCGCCATTCACGCCGTCAAAAATGCGCGCGTTTTCCAGTAGGATCATGTTCTGATCGCTTCGATTTGAAAGGTTGATAGGATTTCCGGCCGGCGGCGGAAGGAGGGATCGCTGCCTGTCGCCGAATGCGACAAACAGGACCAGTCCAATACTGATAACCGAGTGCTCACCCCTAGAAGTCGGCGCTCAGTGACACGGTAAAGCTGCGTGGCCGGATCAGATAGGCCTCTGCCGGCGCACCCGCCCCAGCAAAGGTGTAGTTGATTATCCCGTTCCGATCGAAGATGTTTTCGGCGCGCAACTGCAGCTGATAGCGCTGGTAACGGACACTCGCACGCAGATCGACCGTGGTGATTTCCGGCAGACGCACATTGGGATTGCTGACGCTGTTCGGATAGGATGTGTACCTGTGCGATTGCATCCGCACCGTCGCGCCCAATTGTCCCTGGAGATCGTCACCAAGCGGAATCAGCTGATCAGCGGTCGCGGATACCGTCCAGCGCGGCGTTTGTGGAATTGGATCTCCCGCGGCTGCGCCGATCAAGGCAGTGACGCCCGGGTCGACCCGTGTGATCCGTGCATCCGTGTGGCCGGCATTGGCGCCGATGCTCAGCAACTGCGTCGGTCGTGCGTTCAGCTGGAGTTCGAAGCCCTGCACCCTGGCCTTGCCGGCGTTGGCGAGCAGCTGCTGCGACTGAAAAATCGTATAGAGTTGAATATCGTTCCAATCGATCCGGTAGGCCGAGGCCTGGATGCTCAATTTCCTGTCGATGATGTCTGCCTTGATTCCGGCCTCGTAATTCCAGACGGTATCGGGGTTGATCTGGGTCTGGGCGCCGGGCGGCAGGATCGCAGCAGGCTGCGGCCCGCCAGGCCGAAAGCCGCTCGCCGCACGCAGGAATGCACTGAGCGTGCTGGTCGGCCGCCAGCGCAATGTCGCCAGATAGGTCAGTTTGTCGTTGCTGCCTGCAAATGGCGGGAGCTGCTGCGGGCCACCGAGGAACAGGTCATAATATACGCCGCTGAAGGCGAACGTAAAATTCTCCTTATAGTGGGCATAGCGCACGCCGCCCGTGACGTCGAAATTGTCCGTCAGATAAAATGTCAAATTGCCGAAGGCGGAGAGCTCTTCATAGGCGTCCTCGACGGGAGACCGGACAATGAAGCCCAGCGCTCCGGGAAGTTGCGTATTGGTCGCCATGTCGCGCGCGACGATGTCGGTCGGTATCGAAGAGCGCTCTTTGGTATAGAATCCGCCGACGATGAATTCGACCGGGCCGAGCCGATTGGAGACGAACCGCAGTTCCGCGGTCTTCTTCTTCTGGGGAATCGTGGAGGGAACGGCCGCCCCGGTGTTTGCCGGATAAACATAACCGAACTGTCCGAACAGCGGGAAGAAGGGCGCATAGGTCGAGGTTACGTCGCGGTCGACATGCAGTTCGCTTTCAAGATAGGCTGCAGTGGCGATCACCTGGCCAACGCCGACGTCATATTTACCGGTGATGGAAGCGAGGCGGTATTTGACATTCGTCGGTGCATTGAAAAAATTGCTGTACTTGCGCGTGCCGTAAACCGGCGTGAATGTGCCGGGTGCGACATGCTCGGCGGCTAGCCCCTTGGTATCGATGTCCTGGATCATGCCGACGGCGTCGATGGTCAGCCGATCGGTCGGCGTCCAGCCGATTGCGAGGCGGGCCCCCTTGGCGACACTCTCGTTGACGTTCCTGGTGCCGGTGCCGATATTGTCGACAAAGCCCGGCGCGCGGCGGTAGAAACCGGTCGCACGGACCGCCAGCCGATCCGATACCAGCGGAATATTGAGGGTGCTGCTCAGCGAATAGCCGGTGCCGCCACCATCGATCGCGGTCAGCTCTGCCCGCGCGCTCCCGGAAAAGTGCGATGGATCGGGTCGCTTCGAAATCAGGCGTATGACGCCGCCAAGGCTCGAAGCACCGTAGAGCGTGCCCTGCGGGCCCTTCAGCACCTCGATGCGGTCGATATCCGCGAGTTCGGGTTCCGGCGCGATGAAGGATCCGCCGCCATTGGCCGAACTCGACGTAAAGGGCACGTCGTCAAGATAATAGACGGTCGTCGCGGATTGCTGGAGCGAGCCGGTGGTCAACCCGCGGATGGAGACCTTGCCATAGCCCGGGGCACCGGTGTCTTCCACGACGAGGCCGGGCGTCAGCGTCGCATAATCGCGAACCGTCTGGACGCCCAGATTGTCGAGTTCGTCGCCGCCGAGCACGGTAATCGCCGACGGCACGTTGCGCAGCTTCTCCCCGCGTTTGCTCGCGGTCACCACGATCTCGCCAGAGGTCGCGTCATCCGGCTCGGCAGTGGTCGCCGGCGCTTGCGCCCTGGCTTGTGTCTGGGCTTCGGCAACGGTCGCGGCGAGACACAGCGCAAGCAAGCTTGCCGACGCGCGACACATCATCTTGGCCCGCGCGATCGTCGAACCCTGTCCGCCGCCGCCGATCGCTATGGTCTTGTCGCGCATATCCCCCACCTCCGCATATGGTCCGCCGGGTCGGATCGGTTACGTTTTTTGAGACCCCGGAATATGCTGAGGATATAGGCCGCACCGTTTTCGAGTGTGTCCAAAAGGCTTTCGAGCATCGCCAAATGCCTTTCGAAAGCGCCGCCTTGGCCATCTATGTGTTGACGTGAAAGGCATTTCACGTCGAACTGGATTGAGCAGAGGAAACAGGATGGACCGACCAGCCAAGGGAACCACAGAGGTGCGATCCTCCACCACCGACTGGCCGGCGGCCGAACGGGGGGTGCAAAGTGCCATAGCGGCGCGATCGACAGCGATGCCCCCGGCCGCTTCGAGTCCACCAAATTCCGCTGAAAATGCCGCGCACCTGGCTGCTCGTGATGCGCTTCAAAATTACGAGATCGACCCGGCGGAAGGCGCGCGCGCGCTATGGGAAGGTCTCCTGCCGCTGAGCGACCCCCTGCATTATTGCTGGCGCACCAGGCTTCTGGGAAGCGGACGCTACGAATTTTGCGGTCTGGCCGATGGCTTCCTCGTCACGTTCGGCGATATGGAAGTCGACACGCCGCAATTGGTGCATATGTCATTCCCGGACACCTTGCGGATCTACATGACGAGCAATGGCGATTTCGAATATGGGTCGCCACAAGGCAACACGATCAGCCTGGACGCACCGAACATCGCCATTCTGATCCAGCCGGCCGGCGCCCCCGAAACCGAAGCCAGGGTCGCAGGACGCACACGCTTCGCCTGTGTGTTCATCCATCGCGAGTCACTGAAGGCGCTCTACGCAGGTGGTGAGCATGAACTGCCGGCTGTGCTCCAATCCTTCCTCGATGGTTCCCTGCAGCAGAGTGTTGCGCATACGCTGCCCTTGGGGACCGCCCTGTTGCGTTGCCTCGAGGATGTGCATGCCAGCGCCCTTGAAGGGTTCCAGCGCCGCTTGTTCCTGCAGTCGAAGGCTGTGGAAATCCTGTGCCAGGCGATCGAAGCTCTCGAACATAGCGAAAGTTTCGGGTCACCCGATACGACAAGGCTGACGGCTCGGGGCGTCATGAAAGCCCAGCGCCTTCTGATGGAGAATTTCGTGACGCCGCCGTCGCTGGAGGATCTCGCGCTCGAAGTGGGCCTGAGCCGCAGTAGCCTGTGCGCCGGCTTCCGCCAGATCGTGGGCCAGTCGGTTTTCGATTACACGCAGGACCTGCGCATGCAGCATGCGCTGGTGATGCTGAACGAGCGCAACATTTCGATTTCCCAAATTGCCTACGCCGTCGGCTATAATCGCGCCTCCAGCTTTTCGGTGGCAGTCCAGCGCCATTTTGGCGCTACGCCTTCCGAACTCCGGAGACGTGGCGTCCTGCCAAGCGATCAGCGGAACGCCAGCGCCTCCCGGCATGCGCCTTCAGCGCAATAAGGAGCGCCGATGATTGCCGGTTTTCCAGATCGATCTGCGTGATTTCGGGATCACACAGATCGATCTGGATGTTTGCTTTATCGCGATTTTAGAACTGTTCGATGGTTCCATCGGACTGCAGATCGCTCCAATTTCAGGGCTTCAAAGCAAACCGTAAGCCGCGGCTGATCAGAGCGGGCATGACACTGACATGCGTTTCGCCGTCGAAGACGACCATCTCCACCCTGTAGCCGGGAGGGCCTTTCATCGCCTCGAGACGACCGGCCAGGGCAATGACGCTGCTGACCACGCCGGCGGATTTCAACATCGCCTGCAATTGCTCGCGCGTCATGCCCGGCGGAAGCTTGGCGTCATCGTCCACCGTCTCCTCCAGCCCGCCGGCCGTCAGCAATATGCGGGGCGCGACTGTTCCGCCCGCCAGGGATGCGGCCAGCTTGGCCTCTCCCTCGAGAACCTCTCCGTCGTTCCAGACGATCGATGGGCTGCCGATCACATAGGCCTTGTAGGCCTCCATATGGTTGAACAGCACGTGAAGGGTGAACAGGCCGCCCAGCGAATGGCCCCACAATGTGCTGTCGCTCTTGTCGGTTTTGTAATCGGTGTCGATCCGGGGCTTCAACTCTTCGGTCAGAAAACGATGAAAGCCTTCCGCCCCCCCATAGGTCGCGCCCTCGAACATCGGCGTCCCTTCGAGGTAAGGGATCATAGCGGCCCCGGGCGGCGTAGGGGTCAGGTCGGTAAAACGTGCGACCGTCGCCGCATCGAAGCCCTTGCCGTAGCCAATACCAACGATAATCGCCGGCTTTGCCTGCATGGCGATGCTCTGCATCGCCAGTGTGTCGGCAGCCGTGTGGAATATATAGTCGGCATCGGTGAGGTAGACCACCGGATAGCCCCCCGGAGGCGGCGGCACGCTCTCTGCGGGCATGGAGACATAGATGCGGTAGGTGCGGCCCGTGATCCCGGACGTCACATCCCACTGCTCGGCCCCCGGGCGCACGACGGGCGAGCGCGCCGGCGAGTTGGCAGCTTCACGCGCCTGTGTCGCCATCGAAAGATTATCGTCGTGCATGTTCCCTCTCCAAATGATCGACGCGCCAAAACCCTGTCAGCTTTGTTGGCCCGGACAACAAGATGTCGGTTCGGGACATAGCCCACACTGCTTTCGAGCGTCGCCAAAAGGCTTTCGAGCACCGCCAGAAGCGGCTTCGTCCGGGCCGAAACGGCCATCGATCCGTTGACTTAAAAGCGATTTTCGCGACGAGCCGGTTCCAGGATGCTTGTGGAAAACGATGAAGTTGCAAGCCCAACTCGCACGGATAGCGGCTAGGAATATGAACGCATATGGCCGGACGCACACCAAAGACCACGGTGAAGGACTGGATCGACACGGCACGGCGCACGCTGATCGACGAAGGCTCTGCCGGGTTGAAGGTCGATCGCCTCGCCAGGCGGCTGGGTGTCACGCGTGGCGGCTTCTATCATTATTTCAAAGATCGCGACGCATTCTTCGACCGGTTCATCGCCCATTGGGAAGCGGCGTGCCGCTTCCTGCCCGAGGAGGCCCCTCCGGCCAAAGCCGGTGACGCCGTCGAATGGCTCGAGCGCATCGTTGCGCGCCTGATCGAGTCCGACGGCTATGACTATCGTTTCGACCTTGCGGTGCGTGAATGGGCGCGCACCGACAAGCGCGCCGGATGGGCCATCGGACGTGCGGATCGCGAGCGGCTCGAAGTTCTGCAGCGCTTCTTCGAGGCGATCGGCTATGATGAAGAATATGCCGCGATCCGGGCTCGCGTCTTCTATTTCCACCAGATCGGCTTTTACGCGATCGGCACCCGGCAAAGCATGGCCGAACGCCGCAGGAACACGCAGCTCTACATTGATATCCTGTGCGGCGAACAGGCCCTGTCAGCGGCGCGCAAAACTGCCCGGAAGGCGCTCAAGGCCAAAGCTGCCTAAGGGTTGTAGCCAGGCGCGCCATCGAGTCCGGCTTGCACTCCCGAAGTACCCGGGCAGGTCATTCCGTCACAGCCGGCTCACCCAGATATGCCGCTGAGATTCCGCGGGCGTCGACCCGACGCTACGCCCCGAGTCACGCCGTGAAGCTATGCCGACACCGGACTGCCGATCTGATGCGTTCTCGAATTCGACCCTGAACATTCGACGGAAGGAGCGCCAATTCCGCCCTCCGCTGCAACGAAAACAGACCAGAATCCGTTGGTTTGACAGTCGCTCTGCTCTTAATCACATTCGCACGCCGGCCTGGAAAGGAAGACCAAAGATGAAGAAGCTGATGATCACCGCCCCGCTCGCGCTCGCGCTGGCGAGCTGTCAACAGGCCGGGAACGCGCCGGAAGGCAATGCGGCAGCACACACGGAGAATGCCGGCGCCGCAACGTCCGCGCCGATCACGGCCCCGGCCGGCACCTATACGATCGATCCCGATCATGCCGTGGTGATCGCGCGCATCTCCCACCTCGGCCTGTCGCATTATCCAGTCGAGTTCACCAAGGTTTCGGGCACGCTGACCATCGATCCCGCCAAGCCGCAGGATGCGCAGTTGGAAGCGACCGTGCAGATCGGCTCGCTGCGGACCCCCTACACTTCGGATTATCGCGCAGCCCATCCCAAGGCGAAGGAGGCGAGTTTCGAGGAATCGCTGCTCACCAATGCCGAGTTGTTCGACGCCGCGAAATTCCCGACCGCCAGCTTCAAATCGGAAAAGATCACGCTGACCGGGACCAACACCGCCGATGTCGAGGGCAAGCTGACGCTGCACGGCATCACCAAGCCGGCGACGCTGCGCGCCACCTTCCGCGGCGGGATGGCGGCGGGCGAGATGCACCCGGACATGCCGGCCGCGCTCGGCTTTTCGGCCACCACCACCATCAAGCGTTCGCAGTTCGGAATCACCGCAATGACCGGCATGCTGGGTGAAGACGTTCAGCTCGACATCGAAACGGACCTGCACCTCAAACCGACGAAATAAGCGTGGCGACGGCCGGCAAGCGTTACACCACGGTCGCGATCCTCCTTCACTGGGCGATCGCGATCGGGATCGTCTGGCAGATCCTGCTCGGCTGGTGGATGAGCACGGCGCTGGACGATGCGCAGACCCGCGCACAGGCAGTGGCGGGATTCCAGATCCACAAATCAGTGGGCCTGACGATCCTGGCGCTCAGCCTGGTGCGGCTCGGCTGGCGGCTGTTCCACGCACCGCCCCCGTCCCCGGCGGAGCAGCCGGCATGGGAGCGCTGGGCGGCACGGGCGACGCATTGGGCCTTTTACGCGCTGATGATCGGCCTGCCGCTGTCGGGCTGGGCCTATGCCTCCACCGGCTGGAGCAGCCCGACCTCGAGCCCGCTGGAAGTGCCCACCGTCTATTTCGGGCTGGTGCCGGTGCCGCATTTGCCCGGCCTCGCGACACTTGCCGACGGCGCACGCGCGAGCACCGCCGACCTGCTGCTATGGCTGCACGCCAATATGGCATTGGTCGCGGTCGCGTTGCTCGTGCTGCATGTCGGCGCGGCGCTGAAGCACCAGTTCGTCGATCGCGACGAAGTGCTGGGCCAGATGGTCCCCGGTGTCACGCCACGCGCGATCGCGCTGCCGCCTGCACCGCGGGGTCGGGTCGCGGCGCTGGCGCTGGGTTTTGCAGCGATCGCACTGTTCTTCGTCGGTGCGAGCCTTGCGATCCGCATCGGCGGTACCCCCGACATGGCGGGCGGCGCCCCCGCCCCCGCATCATCTCCGGCCCCCGTCAACTCGGCCGCGCAGGCATGGCTCGCCCTATCCCCCGGCCCGGTATCCGCCAGCCCGGCACCGGCATGGCAGGTCGACCGACAGGCGAGCAGCATCCGCTTCGCGGGAACGCATGCGGACGTCGCCTTCGACGGCGCCTTTGGCGACTGGGCAGCGCTGATCCGCTTCGATCCGGCCAATCCGGCGCAATCGGCGGTGCGTGTGGCAGTCGCCACCGCATCGGCGCGCGACGGCATCCCGCTTCACGACCGGACCCTGCCCCAGGCCGAATGGTTCGATTCCGCGCGTCATCCGATCGCCACCTTCACCGCCACTCAGTTCCGCAAGCTTGGCGGCGACCGGTTCGAGGCGACGGGCGTGCTCGCGATCAAGGGGCGCGACCTGCCAGTCACGCTGCCGTTCGAGCTGAAAGTGCAGGACGGTGTCGCATCGATGAGCGGCGAGATCGTCATCAAGCGGCGCGGCGCCGATCTGGGCCAGAGCTCCGACCCCAGGGCGGAGTGGGTGTCGGAGCAGATCCGGATCCGGATCAAGGTGAAGGCGACACGCAACGGTTGAACCTGTGCGCGCGGGGAGTTGCTCGCCCTGAAGTGAAGGGTGCTCGTCGATCCGGATTCAGCAGGTCATCCTGGCGGCCGCATCAGGCCCGCGCTGACACGGCGGTCGAAAGCCTCCTGCTCCTTTCATAGGATCAGCGCCACCCACGCAACGAAGCTATCGAAGCTTTCCGGCCGGTGAGGAGCGCGTGAAAGCATTCCGGAGCATATTCAAAGGCGATCGGTCGAACGACCACTCGACCGAATTGATCATATTGCGCCGCGACGGCGAACGGAAATCCCATCAAGAATCTGAGATTGCTTACAAAATAATCCATGAATGATTCTATGTCGAACCTGCATTGGGATCATGCCCCCCCTTTACCTAGACAGGCCGGGCCCTCGCATCGCCCGACCAACGGGACGTTTGGCAAGAGGGCATGGGTGGAGAAAAAAATGATCCAGGGGCCGGCTGCGCACAGCAAATTCGACAAGCAATTCAGGATTTCGAGTTCCCTTCTCGTGATAGCGATGCTGGCCGGGCTGGCCGGTCCCGCATATGCGCAGGATGTGCCGGACAATGGCGCCGGCGATCAGGAAGCGGCCGCGGCAAGCGATATCGTCGTGACCGGCTCGCGCATCGGCCGCCCGGTGCTCGACCTCCCGACCCCGGTCGGCGTCGTCAGTTCCGAAACGCTCGAATCGAACAATGCGCAGTTCGACATCGGCCGCGCCCTCGCCCAGCAGCCCGCAATCGGCTTTTCGGGCAGCATGCAGCAGAACCAGCAAGGCGGCGCTTCGGGCTCGCGCGGCGAGACCAGCGGCGGCCTTGCCGTCGTCGATCTGCGCAGCCTCGGTTCGAACCGCACGCTTGTGCTCGTCAACGGCAAGCGCCGGGTTTCGGGCACCACCGACAGTGCGGCGGTCGACCTCAACTCGATCAACCCCAATCTGATCGAACGCGTCGAGATCATCACCGGTGGTGCATCGGCGATCTATGGTTCGGACGCGGTCTCCGGCGTGGTGAACATCCTGCTCAAGGACAATTTCGACGGAGTCCGCCTGTCCTTCAACGGATCGCAGCCCTCACGCGGCCCCGAAGGCTTCACTTTTGGCGGCAGCCTCGTCGCCGGGCATAATTTCGGCGACGGCCGCGGCAACATCACCGTGGCGGCGGACTATGCGAAAGTGAAGGAAATCACGCCGCGCCAGGCCGACATGAAAAACTATGTCGCCATGATCAATCCCGCCGACACGGGCCCCAATGACGGCATTCCCGACCGGATCGTCGTCGCCGGCGGCGAGGCATATCAGTTCTCCGGCTATGGATCGGTGGGTGTGCGCGGTGACACGGCGGGCCTGGGCGCGTTCATTTTCAACGATGACGGCACGCCGCGCGCGGCCCCCATCGCCCGTCTGACCGACGGCAGCCTGTTCGGGAAATTCGACAATTGCGGCCCGGCCTGCTTCCGCTTCGACGACTCGATTTCGCTGGTTCCGGACATCGAGCGCTACAATCTCAACCTGAGCGCGCATTATGACCTGAGCGACACTGTGCGCGCCTATTTCGGCGCCGATTACAACAATACGTCGAGCTATGGCCGAGGGCAGCCCGTGTTGCGGTCGGCATTGCCGATCAACATCGCGCAAAACGCCTACCTCAACCAAAGCTTCCGCCAAAATCTTCTGCAGGCCGGCGCGACGACCCTGCTGCTCGATCGCCTGTTTACCGATGTCGGGCTGCGCTACAGCCAGGTGGATCGCAACAGCCTGTCCTTCGTCGGCGGCTTCAAGGGTGAGCTCGAAACCGGCGTCTCCGATATCCGATACGATATCTACGGCACCTATGGCCGCACCAAGGCGAAGTTCACGGGTTTCAACCGCATGCTGATCCCCAATCTGCGCGCGGCGCTCGATGCCGTGGTCGATCCAGCCACGCAGCAGGTGCGATGCCGGATGGATGTGCCGGCGCTGCAGCCGGTGGGTTATGTGCGGCCCAATATCGTGGGAAGCGCGGCCTGCGCGCCTTTCAATCCGTTCGGTTCGACCGCCAGCTCGCAACAGGCACGGGATTTCGTGCGCGCGACGACGGTGTCCAATGCCTTTGTGCGGCAGACCACCGCGGGCTTCTCGCTTGCCGGAGATTCGAGCAAGTTCCTCACCATGCCGGGCGGCGGGTCGATCGGCATCGCGCTCGGCGCCGAATATCGCAAGGAACGCAACGGCCGGACCACCGATCCGCTGATCAAGGCCGGCGTGACCAACCAGGCGGCGTCGCAGGATTATTCGGGCGGCTATCACGTCACCGAATTCTTCGGCGAATTGAGCGTGCCGATCCTGACCGACATGCCCTTTGCCAAGCTGTTGTCGGTGGAAGGCGCCGTGCGCCATGCGAGCTACAGCCATGCAGGACAGGCAACCTCGTGGAAGGCGGGGGCGATCTGGGAACCGCTCGACGGTTTCCGCCTGCGCGCGACGCTGAGCCGCGCCATTCGTGCGCCCAACATCTTCGAAGCCTTCCGACCGAGCGAGGGGCAGACGACCAATGTCAACGATCCCTGTTCGCAGAACAACCTGGGCAACAATCCCAATCGCGCCGCCAATTGCGCGGCGCTGGGCCGGCCAGCCGGCTTCGTCCCGGTCAATGGCGGGATCGGCGTGCCGTTCATCGTATCGGGTAATCCCAACCTCAAACCCGAAGTGTCGGACAGCTGGACGGCCGGTTTCGTCCTGACCCCGAATTTCCTGCCGGGCCTCCAGATCTCGGCCGACTGGTTCGACATCAAGATCGAGGACGCGATCAGTTTCCTCAGCCCACAGGAAATCGCCGAGAATTGCGTCGATCGCGCTGGCGGCCCGGACAAGGATCTGTGCGCGCTGATCACCCGCGACAAGACGCCCGGAGCGAATTTCTTCAGCATCACCACCGGCAACAGCACCTATGTCAACACGTCGAAGCTGCAGACATCGGGGCTAGACACGCAATTATTCTACGCCCGCCCGCTCGGCGCCGGCCGCATCTCCGCCAATCTGGCATTCACCTATCTGCATCGCCTCCGGACCTTCACCTTTCAGGCGCGCCCGGATCAGTACAATGTGCTCGACGGCTATTTCGGCTATCCCAAATATAAGGGCGTCGTCGGCCTCACCTATTCGGTCGGCGACCTGACGGTCGGCTGGCAGGGCCGTTATCAGTCGAGCCAGAGCCTGACCGATATTTCCCCCGGGATCAGCCGGGAATTGCAGTCGCCGGACCGAACAGGCCCACGTTTCTACAACGACATATCGGCATCGTACCGGCTGCGGATCAGGGGCGGCCAGGAAGCCAAATTCACCTTTGGCGTCAGCAATATCCTCAACGTACGCTTGCCGGTGATGGAATCGGTCCAGGTCATCGATCCGTCCGGGGGCGGTTTCGACCAGTTCGGCCCCGTGATCCGGGCCGGCATCGAACTGAACTTCTGATCCAGGGCCGACGCGGATGAGGTTGATGCCGCACATGCGTGCATGAACCTCATATCGCTTCGATCCAATCGGTGGAGAGCCATTCTCATGTGGAATCATCGTTCGTCCTTCCTGCGCAAGGCAAGCAGCCTGGCGGTTCTCCCCGCCATGCTGGCTGCGGCCCATGCACAGGACGAGACCGGGAAAAAGGTGACCATCTATCGCGGAGCGTTCGGCGTTCCGCACATATTGGCCGATACGTCGGACGCGGTGATGTTCGGCGCAGGCTATGCGATCGCCCATGATCGCCTCGCCGCGATGGAACTGGCGCGGCATGGCACACAGGGCCGCCGCGCCGAGCTATTGGGCAAGTCGGCGATCGAAATCGACAAGGTCATGCGGGGCCGCAGGCTTTCCGATGACGAGTTGATGCGCCGTTATCGGGCATTGGCGCCCGAGCATCAAAAGATGATCCAAGCGATGGTCGACGGCATCAACAAAAGCATCGACGAGGTGAACGCCGATCCCGATCGCAGGACGCCCCTCGAGTTCATCCGCTGGGGCATCCGGCCCACACGCTGGAGCCTTGTCGAATATCTTGCCCTCATCGCCGCGGCGCCGCTCGGACGCGACACGTATGAAATACAGAATCTCAAATTTCTGAAGGAGATGACGGCCCGCTACGGCGAGAAGAAGGCCTGGCAGATCTTCAACGACGTGGTGCCGATCTCCGATCCGGATTCGCCGACGACAATCCCCGCCGGAGAGGACCTCGCCCCTGCCCGGCCGATGCCCGTCCCCGTCCTTGTCCCGGCGCAATTGGCGCCGAACCGCAGCGTGGCGTCTGCCGCGGCCCAGGCCGCACCGGTCGAACCGGCGAAGGGCGCGAGCCGCTGCATGGTCATCGGCCCGAAAAAATCGGCAAGCGGGAAAGTCCTGATGCTGGAGGCCACGGCCGACGGCCCGGAAATCCATTTGCAGGGCGGCGGTTTCGACAATGCGGGTTTCGGCACCACCGGCTGGGGTGTCCCGACGATGGGACGCGGCGCACAGCATGGCTGGCTGCTGGTCTCGGGCAGCAGCGAAGCCGGCACCGTGTTCGCCGAAAAGCTCAACCCCAGGGCCCGCTACGAATATTGGTACAAGGGTGCGTGGAAAAAGATGCTGCACCGGACCGAGACGATCATCGTCAAGGATGCCGCGCCCATCGCGCATGAAGTCGCCTGGACGATCCATGGCCCCGTGATCTCCTGGGACGCCGAAAGCGGCGTCGCCTATTCGCAGCAAATGGGCGTCCATGGCCGGGAACTCGACACATGGGTCGCCTTTGCGGAAATGGGCCGCGCGAAGAGCCTGGCCGAATTCAAGGAAAAGGGCGTCGACCGTCTCGGCTGGAATCTCGGCGCCTGCTATGGCGGCGAAGACGGCACGATCGCCTATTTCGAGGCCGGTGCGCTCCCCAAAAAGGCCGCAGGCGTCGATCCGCGGCTGCCGACGCCGGGGACGGGCGAATATGACTGGACCGGTTTCCTGACCCCGGACGAAAAACCCCGGACGATCAATCCGCGCCAGGATTATCTCTTTTCATGGAACAGCAAGGCGACGGCCTGGTCGCCCGAAGGCGACAATGCCCGGATCGGCGCGACGTTCCGGACCTGGCTGGGCGACCGGCTAGCCAAGGCGGGCCGCGCGCTGACACTGCTCGACATGCGCGAGTTCAACGGCAAGATATTCAACGCGCTCGGCGCGGTCGATCGCAACCAGGCCGCGCCGGACTTCTTCGCGCCCTATATCCGCAAGGCGATCGAGACGAGCACCGATCCGGAGGTCAGGCGCGCCGGCGAATTGATGCTGAGCTTCGACGGCCTCTATCAGGACCGTGACGCCGACCAGAGATACGACAATCCGGGGCTGACGCTTTACCGGGCCTGGCTGCAGGTCGCGCCACGGACGCTGTTCGGCGACGACATGGGCGACTGGTGGAAGAAGATCGACGACGATCGTTACCTGACCTACCAGACGAGCCTGTTGCTGCGCGCTTTCCAGGGCGGCGATGCCGGCGCGCCCTTGAGCGTCGATTATTTCAACGGGCGCGACCGCACCGCCGTCATGATCGACACGATCAAGGCGGTGATCGCGGAGCTCAAGCCCCGCTTTCCCGGCAAGGATATAGCCGAATGGAAGCAGCCGATCTTCTGGAAATATTTCGACACCAGCCTCGCGACGCCGGAGCGCCCGCCGCTTGCGGAAGACGGCCCGCAGAGCCGCCTGTCGGCCGTGCTCCGGCTCGGCCCCACAATGGCACCGCACAATGGCGGGGAAAGCTGGGTCGGACTGATGGAGGTCGGTCGCGACCGGCGCGCACTTTATTCGGTGATCGATGCGGGCGGCCAGAATCTGTTTATCGATCCCAAAGGCAGGGGCAATCCGCACCTTGCCGACCAGACCATGATGCACGAGACCAATGAGCTGAAAAAGATTCCGCTCAGCCTCGACGAGGTCCGTGCCAGCGCGACATCAACCGAAACCCTGGAATACCGGCCTGCGCCGAGATAGAGGCAAGGGTCGGGACGATAACGGATCGCGCTTGTTAGGAAACCGGGACAGCACTCTGCGCAAGGCGCAGTGCCTCGAGTTGACGATAGGGTTCGGCCAGATGTTCGGCCACCGCAGTGTGGACCGCCGGCGTCGCGGCTTGCTGTTTGCGTTCGATGTCGCGGCTGAACGCCTGCGCCGGCGCCTTGGCATCCTTCCCACTGGCCCCTCGCAGCGCCGCGCGGGCCTCGTCATCGGGGTCGATCCCGAAATGCGGCAGGATCTGCGCCTCCACCGCGCCCGGCAGCGCGTCGTAATTGATCAGCAGTCCCCCGCCGAGCGCCTGATGTTCGATCGCCGCTTCCGAAATGCGGCGCAGCACGCGTGCGGTATATTCCTCGACCGGCATGGTTTCGCCATCGACGATCCCGAAGGTTTCGGCGAGGCCGCCGGCGATGGTCTGGATACCCCTCATGCGCATATGCGATACCAGGATCTCGATAGGGTCACGATAGAGGAAGACCCATGGCGTGTCGGGAAAGGCACGCCGTAACAGCGGCAATGCCAGCATATGCCAGCAGTCGAGCTTGACGACATAATGTCGCGATCCGCCGGTCCGATCGCGGCCAAGCGCCCCTATCATCGCCCGCACGAGATCAACGCGAAACTCGGCCGGCAGATCGGCGCGCATGCGGGCCCATTGGATCACATCATCGAGCGGGGGCGGCTCCGACACGACAATGGCGTCGTCCATCGCCGCCAGCATCTGCGCGACGAGCGTCGAGCCGCAGCGCGACAGATGAAACACGAAGCCGTCCGGAACGGCGAGGCCCTCTGCCGGCACGCCCTGTGCGAAGCCGGACAGTGACGTGCGACAGCGCATCAGCCGGTTGATCGGCAGCGGCCGCGCGCGGAACAGCGACTCCATGAAGAACGGATCGGTCAGGCGCCGGCCGGCAAGATGCACCCAGTCCACCGCCATCTCCGGCCCGGCCGCAACCATCGCCGAGGGCAGCCATTGCGGATCGGGCCAGGCAGTCCCGCGCGGCGGCGTCGCGTCGAACCGCGCCAGGCCGAGGGGGTCGGGCATCAATGCACTGCGGACATCGCCGGTCGAAAGCGTTATGCCCTGCGCCATGGCGGCCTCGACGACGGCCGCGGCGAAGACGGCGTCGTCATAAATCTGGGCAAGGCGCTGGAGCAGCGCGGCATCGCCCATCGCATAGTCGCGAAACCGGTCGAGCGAAGCGGCGACGTCACGGATATCGGTGCTGGCTGACATGGATCGTGAACGCCGTCTTTCCAACCGCCCCCGCGGCCGATAGTCTGGCCGGATATCGGGGCATCGACCCCGGTCAGGGGTGCCCGCCTAACATGCTCATCGTGTCGCAACAATCCGATCACAGCTATGCTGATCGACTGTGCCTGCCGCTGTCATTCGATCCGGCGCGGCTGCGCGAGGATCTCGAACGGCTCGAACGCGACGCATGGACCAGGCATTATGTGCCGCAGAATTACGAGGGCGACTGGAGCGTCCTGCCGTTGCGCTACGCCAAGGGCGAGACCCATCCGGTCAGGATGATCTATGCCGATCCGACCGCGACCGAATTCGTCGACGGGCCCAATCTGACCGCCTCCCCCTATCTCACCGAAGTGTTGGCGGCATTCGACTGCCCGAAGGATGCGGCGCGGCTGATGCGGCTGACCCCGGGGTCGCTGATCAAGGAACATGAGGACCATGACCTTGCCGCCGACTGGGGAAAGGCGCGGATCCACATACCGATCACCACCAACCCCGATGTGGAATTCATGCTCAACGGCATCCCTGTCGCGATGCGTCCCGGCAGCGCCTGGTATCTGCGGCTTTCCGACCCGCATCGCGTCGCCAACCGCGGAACCGAGGACCGTGTCCATCTCGTCATCGACTGCAGGATGAACGACTGGCTCGAACGCATGCTGCGCACCGCCGCCTGAGAGTGTTGAAAATGCGCTGAAGGCGTATTTGGCGATGCCGCCCGCTCATGCTCGAATTTTTCCGACAGACTTCACATCCTGCGCCTGCCCGGAACCGGCTTTCACGCTCGTGCCAAGATGCACGAGGCGGATACCGACCATTGGACCATTGAATTTGAAGATCGCCGCGGCGGTGACCTATCCCATTCGGCAAATAGGACGAGGCCGGGAGAGAAGAATGCAATTCAGCGCATTGGAAAACTCCCCCGGCGAAAAATTTGCCCCCAACGCCGGCACAGCGCGATCGCCTGCAAAGATCGACGAGGCCTTTGTCCGCCGTGCGCTGGAGCACGCCAATCTGAACGTCCTGCGCATCGCGCTCTATCAGCACACCCAGGACCCCGAACTTCACGCGATGACGGTGATCAAACATGCGCGTTCGGGAAGCCCGTTTCTGTTTTCGGTTCTGTCGCCGGAAAACGATGAACTGGTCCGGCAAAAGGCCGTGGCTTACCTCCTAGGCGACCGCACCAAACCTGCGAAAAAACCCGGGAAAGCCGAGGTCGCCCGCCTGATCGAACTCTTTACCGGCGATACACTTCGTCCCTCGGAATATGATTTCGGATGGGAAGAACTTGCGTTCGAGGGTTTTCCACGGGCGGCCCAATGGTCAAATCCGCCATCACCATCGGTCATTGCCGACTATGATGTCACGATCATCGGGGCAGGGTTCAGCGGCCTGATCGCTGCGATCCAGTTGAAGGGGCTGGGAATTCGCTATCGCATCGTCGAGCGGCAGGCAGGGCTTGGCGGCACCTGGTTCCTGAACGACTATCCCGGCGCGCGGGTCGATATCACCAGTTTCCTCTACCAGTTCAAATTCGAGAAAAACTATCCGTGGAAAAGCTATTTCGCGACGCAGGATGAGCTGCGCAACTATGTCGACTATATCGTCGACAAATACGGCCTGCGCGACAAGATTTTGCTGAACACCAAGGTAACGCGCACTGAATGGTCGCCTGGCGAGAACAGGTGGATCCTCCAGATCGAGGGTCCGGACGGCGTACCAGAAACCATCCGCAGCAATTTCGTGATCAGCGCGAGTGGCCTGTTCAGCACGCCAAAGCTGCCAGATATCCCAGGGATTGCCGAATTCAGGGGCAAGATGTTCCACTCGACCGACTGGGATCATAGCTATGATTATGCGGACAAGCGGGTGGCCGTCGTCGGAACCGGTTCGACGGGGTCGCAACTGGTGCGCGGGGTGGCCGACAAGGCGCAATCGCTCGTGATCTACCAGCGGACGCCAAATTGGGTCACCGGCATTCCGGGTTATCGCAACGAGGTCGAGCCGGAGAAGCGCTGGCTGCTCGATAATATGCCCGGCTATGCCCAATGGTACAGCTACAGCCATCATGTGTCACAACTGCAGATGCAGGCTTTCCACCGGATCGACCGCGCGTGGCAGGCCAAGGGCGGGCTCATTAACGAGAAGAACGATCAGCTCCGCGAGGGGCTGAAGAACTTCATTCGCAAACAGGTGGGTGACCGCGACGATCTGTTCGAGAAACTCGTTCCGGACTTCGCGCCGATCTCGCGGCGACTGGTTGTCGACAACGGCTTCTACAAGACCCTGACCCGGCCCAACGTGACGCTCGAAACCAGCGGCATCGCCCGTTTCACCGCAGACGGTATCTTGGATAAAAACGGCGTCGAGCGGGCGTTCGACCTCGTCGTACTGTGCGCCGGTTTCAAGGTGTCGCAATATCTCTGGCCCGTCGACTATGTCGGTCGGGACGGCATCAGGTTGCAGGATAATTGGGCCAGGGACGGTGCGCGCGCGCATATGACCATGACCATGCCGGGCTTTCCCAATTTCTTCATGCTCTACGGCCCCAATGCCGGGGTTCGCGCAGGCAGTTTCCACAGCTGGGTAGAGATCTTCTCACGCTATATCTGCAACCTGATCACGCAGGTCATCGAAACGGGAAGCGGCGCAATCGAAGTCAAACGGCCGGCCTATCAGGCCTATAACGACCGGCTGGATGCCGAGATGCGCGAGATGCTGTGGGAAGAGGAAAAGGGCGGCGGCGGCAGCTACTACGTCAATGAATTCGGACGCTCTGGGGTCAACATGCCTTGGACGTTGCAGGATTTTTACGAAATGGTTCGCGCGCCCGACTTCGGCGAGTTCGACCTGACCAAGGCAGCATAGCATGACCCGGTGGCCGCAGATCGATCCTGCCAGGAAAAAGCGGCTGGAGGAGAGTTTCGTCAAACATGGTGCGCTCGCGCAGCTCCATCGGTGGTGCCAGTTTCGCGAGCCCAGTGCGCACAGCCTCAGATCGCACAGGCTGGATGTCATGCAGGACGGGCGCGTCGCAGTGACGGCTGAACTCGATTGTTACGACGTCGGCGCGCCGCAGGGCGATGCGGTCCGCAGAATGACGGTGCGCTGCGAGGCGGAGATATCTCTGGATGGAGCCCTGCCCCACTTCACCAAAATCGAGATTTCCGAGGGCAAGGACGGCGAAGCCGGCGTATCCGAAGATCCTTTTGTACGTAACCGCCTATTGAGCCTCGTGCACTATTTCACCAGTCTGGTCGAAAACCCGGCCCGCGATCCGGGACCGTTTCGCGAACTGCTCTCCGACACATTCGCTCTGCACTATGTCGAGCCTCCGATCAGCACCTTGGCGATGCTTGACGACTGGGTCACTGGCCGACTGGCATCGGTTGTCGCCAGCAATCACATGATCCACGACGTCTCGTTCGAAACGATCGAAGCCGGCGAATATATCGTCACTGTCGTCATGGAATCGGAGGCGCTCTTTCCCGACGGCAGCGGCATTATCAGCAAGAACCGCCAGTCCTGGAGCATCGTTGACGATGTTTCCGAACGCTTTGCCCGGATCAGGGAGATTCGGATAGAACGAGATGACGTGCACCGCTTCGACCTGCCGGAAACGGACTGAGCATGCGGCGGCGGAGCATCGCATCGCTGGTTCTGCTGCTCCTCTGCATGGCTGGAGCAAGCCGGAGTCAGGTGCGCCGCGAGCCGGGCGACGTCTCAACCGAACGCCTGCTGAACATCGGCGAGGCGCCCGGCGACTGGCTGACGGGCGGCAGGGATTATCAGCAAAGCTATTTTTCGCCGCTGGCGCAGATCGATCGGGACAATGCTGCGCAGCTCGGCTTTGCGTGGCAGTACGAGATCGACACCACCGACGGGTTCGAGGCGACGCCGATCGTCGTGGACGGCGTGATGTACGCCAGCGGCCCCAAGGGCGCGGTCTATGCGCTCGATGCCAGAACCGGCAGCGCGCTGTGGACCTTCACACCGGAAATCGACGACAGCGTCATGCAGAAGCTTTGCTGCGGCGTCGTCAATCGCGGCGTCGCCGTCTGGAAGGGCAAAGTCTACGTCGCATCGCTCGATGGCTATCTTTATGCGCTGAACGCCGCGTCGGGCGCCGTCGCGTGGAAGGTCGACACCATCACAGATCGCCAGCGCGGCTATTCGATCACCGGCGCGCCGCAGGTTGCGGACAGGGTCGTCGTGATCGGCAATGGCGGCGCAGAGCTGGACGCGCGCGGATATTTCACTGCCTACGACCTCGAGACCGGCAAACAGGCCTGGCGCTTCTTCACCGTGCCTGGCGATCCGGCCAAGGGCTTCGAACATCCCGAGCTCGCGATGGCCGCGAAGTCCTGGGATCCGAAGAGTCGCTGGGACGTCGGCCTGGGTGGTACGGCGTGGGATTCGATGGTGTGGGATCCCAGGCTGAACATTCTCTATGTCGGCACCGGGAACGCGGCGCCCTGGTACCGCAAGCTTCGCAGCCCGGTCGGCGGCGACAATCTGTTCCTGTCGTCGATCCTGGCGATCGACCCCGAAAGCGGCCGGCTGCTGTGGCACTATCAGACGACGCCAGCGGAAAGCTGGGATTATACGGCTACGCAGAAGATGGTCCTTGCCGACATCAAGATCGCCGGAAAGGTTCGGCAGGTGTTGATGCAGGCCCCCAAGAACGGCTTCTTCTACGTACTGGACCGCCGGACCGGAGAACTGCTCTCCGCCAAACCCTATGTACCGGTCAATTGGGCGAGCCATGTCGAAATGGCGACGGGCCGACCGGTCGAGACTGGACAGGGCGACTATTCGACCGGGCCGAAGCTTGTCTTCCCCGGAAGCGCCGGAGGACACAATTGGCACCCGATGTCGTTCAGCCCCGACACCGGGCTGGTCTATATCCCCGCTTACAGCTTCCCCATGATCTACACGCTTCCGGTCGGGAAATTCGCTTACCAGAAGGGCGGCGCCAACACCGCGGTTTCAGTCATCTTTCCGACGCCTGGTCCGTTCGGGCTCGACGGTGAAGCAGCCAAGAGCTTGCCTCCGATCGCGGTGCTAGCCGAGGGGCAGCCCGATTATCGAACGCGCGGGTTCCTTCTTGCCTGGGATCCGATCGCCGAAAAAGAAGCCTGGCGGGTCGATACTTCGGGCGCCTGGGCCGGAGATTTTTTTGCGAGCTGGAACGGCGGCGGTGTGATGTCCACCGGCGGAGGGCTCGTATTCCAGGGCCGCAGCACCGGCGAGCTGGCGATCCTCGACGCCGCCTCGGGCAAGCAGCTTGGCGTCGTCGATGTCGGTACCAGCATGATGGCCGCACCCATGACCTACAGGATCGACGGCGAGCAATATGTCGCAATCATGGCGGGCCTCGGCGGCGCGCTCGGCAGGGCAGGCCCGCCCGGAACCGCGGCTTACGAATTCGGCAATCGCGGGCGTATCGTCGCCTTCAAGCTGGGCGGCGGCGCTGTGCCTCAGCGCCCGTTGGCCCGTCATGACGAAGAGATGCTGTCGCCGCCGCCTGTGCCGCGGCGAGGTTCGCCTGCTCAGCACCGCGCGGGCGCGCAGCTGTTCCAGCGGAACTGTGCGGTGTGCCACGCGGCGGCGGGCGGCAAGGTACCGGACCTCTCCAGAATGTCCGCACAAACGCACAAGGATTTCATGGCGATCGTAATGCAGGGCAGCCGCGCCGCGAAGGGCATGGGCAATTTCAGCAGCGTTCTGTCACGGCCCGATGCCGACCTGATCCATATGTTCGCCATAGAACAGCAATGGAAGACTTACGAAGCCGCGCAAACGACGCCGGCACCGCATTCAACCAATTGAGGGAGCCGACACAGTGCCTGACATCCATTCCTCACGCCCGGCCTATGTGGACGCCGATCTTGGCGACCACAATGCCGCGGCGTCGATGCTCTATCGCTGGTGGGGCCTGTTCGAAGCTCCGGAGGGCATGGACATCGCCCCATTTTACGAGGGGCTTTTCGACGAGGATGTTCATATCGATTTACCCGACGGCGGCGTCGACATCACCGGCATCGATGCGGTCAAGGCCACCATGGCGGCCCTGCCGTCCGGCATTCGCAGGTCGCATGCCATCAACGATAACGATATCAAGGTGACCGCTTTGGGTGACGGGTACTACCGGCTTCAGGCGAACTACACCTATCAGCTCGAAACCGACGGAGAGCTTGTGAGCGGCCACAGTCACTGCGACAATATCCTGAAGAAGATCGGCCCCGCGCGCATGGTGCTCACCCGGGTTAGCGGCGGGCTGGGCAAGACGATCGAACGAGCGGAATTCGTCGATAGCTATGTCGAGCACCGGATCAAGGCCGCCCTGATACAGTGGCAGGCCGTCATGGATACGTTGAACGGCGATGCCTCCGGCCTCGAGGAACTGGTCATGCCGCAGCTCGAGTTTCACGGGCTGATCTCCTCCAAGCAGGATCGGAGCGACGGACGAGCCGAGACGGTGACCGACTTCAAGGAAATGAAGGGGATGCTCGCGGGAACCGACGGCACCGAGGATACGGTCATTCGCGGATTCGATGGCGTCAGGGAATGGTTCGCGACGGGGCCTTCGCTGCTCAAATCCAATACCCACCGCTTTGAATCGATCGAGGTCACTCCCCTGCCCGACCAAAGATTCGAAGCGACCGCGCAATTCGGCTGGTATGCGGAAACGCTGAGCGGCGTCCCGATCGAACTGCATCAGCCGCTGACCTGGATCATCGTCGAACAGGGTGAGAAATATATGCGGCTGGAAAAGCTGAAACCGCATGGCTGACATGCACTCGACCGGACAGATCCGATGAGGTTGAAGGACCGCGGTGCCATCGTGACCGGGGGGGCGTCCGGCATCGGGGCTGCGATCGTGCGGCGGTTTATCGCCGAAGGCGCCAAGGCGGTCGTCGTCGATGTGAACGAGGATCTCGGGCGTTCGCTTGCCCAGCAGTTCGGCGAGCAGGATTGCCGCTATGTCCATTGTGACGTCGGCAAGGCCGAGCAGGTCAATGCGATGATCGACGATGCCGACCGATGGCTCTCGGCCGCCGGTGCCGGGGTCGATATACTGATCAACAACGCCGCGATTGGCGGCAACGGAAAAACGCCGGATATGGCCATCGAGACATGGCTGCGGGTGATCGAGGTCGATCTGCATGCGGTATTCTTTGCTTGCCGCCGCGCCATCCCGCTGATGCAGCGAAGGGGGGGCGGGTCGATCGTCAACACCGCGTCCATCTCGGGCATGCGCGGCGATCGGGATTTCTCCCCCTACAGTGCGGCCAAGGCGGCGGTGATCAACTACACCCGCACCCTCGCCCTCGATCACGGGACGGACAATATCCGGATCAACGCGCTGTGCCCCGGTCTGGTCGATACGCCGATGCTGAACGGCGCGCTGGACGCCCTCCCCGCTTTCACCAGGGATTATATGCGCAGCCTGCCGCTGGGACGCGCCGGACGTCCCGAAGAAATTGCCAGCGCAGCACTGTTTCTCGCATCCGACGAGGCGTCCTATGTGACCGGGACGACGCTCGTCGTCGACGGCGGCCGAATGGCCGGCACGGGGCAGCCCAATGTCGAGGATTGGCTGGCCAGCAGGGCCGAACAGCCGGACTGATCGCCGACCGCTCCGCTGACGATCAGTTTACGAATTTGCCCGGCACCCCGTCCAGCAGGATGGTCTTGGTCTCAAGATACGCCATCAAGCCATCCGGCCCGCCCTCACGACCGATACCCGACTGCTTATAGCCGCCGAAGGGCACGCCGAGTTCGAGCTTGATGCCGTTCTGATTCATCGTCCCCGTCCGAACGCGCCGGGAAATCGCATAGGCGGCGTCGGCATCGTGCGTCAGAACCGCGCCGGACAAGCCATATCGGCTGTCATTGGCGATATGAATGGCGTGGTCCTCGTCGTCTGCAGCGATAAGGCAGAGAACCGGGCCGAAGATTTCCTCCTGTGCGATACGCGATCGGTTATCGACATTGGCGAACAAGGTCGGTTCGATGAAATAGCCGCGATTGAGGCGGGATGGACGATTGCCTCCGGTGACCAGGTCGGCGGTCTGTCTGCCGTCAGCGATATAGGCTTCGACCTTTTCGAGCTGCCGCTTCATCGCCACGGGGCCCATCTGCGTTGCCGGATCGTCGCTGTGGCCGATCCGGATCTTCCGCATTTCGCCGGCGATCGCGTCGGCCAGTTCGTCATGGCGCTTTCTCGGGACGATCGCGCGACTGAGCATTGCGCAGATCTGCCCGCTCATCATGCTGATCGTGCCGACGAGCAACGCCGCCACGTCCTGGGTCGCGAAATCGTCGCGCACGATCACCGCCGATTTCCCACCCAGTTCCAGCGTGCAGCGCGCTACCCGTCCGGCACATAGCGAGCCGATATGCTTTCCCGTATCGGTCGATCCAGTGAAACTGACCTTGTCGACATCGACATTGCGCACGAGATGATCAGACGCTGCTCGATTGCCGCAGACGAGATTCAGTACACCGGCGGGAAGACCCGCTGCTTCGGCCGCTTCCGCAATGATATAGGCCTCGAGCGGGGTTTCCGGTGCCGGCTTCATCACCACCGTGCAGCCCGCCAACAAGGCATTGGCGACTTTGGAGATCATGATGATGTAGGGCGCATTCCAAGGCGCGATCGCGGCGACGACGCCAACAGGTTCGCGCCTGACGATCACGCCACCGACCATCTGACCCCGGCGAAAAGTCTCGAATTCGAAACTGTCAGCCATCGACAGCGTGTTGGCAAAGGTCATCGTACCGAGCGTCGTCATGCCCGGCGCATGCGTGGTGAGCCCGCCGACCTGCCGGGTCCATGCCTGCGCCAGTCTCGGTTCCGCCGTCGTCAGATAGTCGACCATCTTGCGCAGCAGGGCCGCGCGTTCGCTCGCCGCCATCCCCGACCAAGGGCCATTGTCGAAGGCGTCCCGGGCGGCCGCCACCGCCCGGTCCATGTCCGCTTCCACCGCTTCGGCGACACTCGCGAATTCTGCTTCGCTGTCGGGGGAGACGATGGCGATCCGGTTGCCGCCCATTGGAAGGACCCACTCGCCGCCGATGAACACATGGCCCGAATGCCTTGCGATTTCCGTGCCGGTCGTCATCACGATCTTCTCAATATTTCCAGGAAAGCGAGAGACCGTAAGTGCGCGGCGGATTGACGGTTCGGGCAATGACACCCAGCCCGGTCAGCGTCGATCCCGACACGGTATAGACCTCGTCGGTCAGATTCTTGCCCCACAAGGCAACCTCCCATTTTCCGCTTTCCGACGACAGCGCAACGCGGGCGTCGAACAGCCAATAGGGCTTCTGGACGGTGAAGATGTTGTTCGACGCATCCTTGAAGGCTGAACCCTGGTGCGCGAAATTGCCCTGTAGCGCGAGGTTGAGATCCCCGCCCCCGATCGGCGTTTCGTATCGGGCGAGACCGTTCCAGGTGATCCCAGGCGCATTCGCGAAATCATTGTCGGTGAACGTGCCGCCACCATTGGTGAATGTCGCCAGCTTCGTATTCAGGAGTCCAATTCCGGACTGCAGCGTGAGCCCCCTGAACGGCCGGAAAGTCACGTCGGCTTCGACGCCATAGATTTTCGAGGTGCCGGGAATATTGCCCAGCCGTTCGATCGGAACCGAGAGCGAGCCGTCTCGAATGAGCGCCTGCACATCCTTGAACTCATAATAGAAGGTCGCCGCATTGACCGAGACGCTGCGCGAAGGTTGCGATCGCACGCCAATTTCATAGGCGATCAGTGCCTCCGGCTTGAACGGCAACAACTGGCCGGGAACGGTGGAGATGCGGGATACAAAACCGCCGCTTTTCGTGCCCTTCGACACGCTGGCGTAAAGCAGCGTGTCCGGCGCGACGCGGTAGTCCAGGCCGAGTTTCCACGAGAGATTCTTGTCGCTGATCGTCGTATCGACATAGGAGCTGAAGATGCCGAAGGGCGCGCAAGGATTTGTCGATATTGGGCATAGCGGAAAATTGGTGCCGCCGGCGTAATGACGGCGCTCCCAAGTGTAGCGCGCGCCGGTTATCAGGTCGAGATTGCCGGCGAGATGCCAGGTTCCGTTGACGAAGCCGGCTGCCGATTTTGTGCGCTGGTCGAAGGTGGTGGTGCCAACCTGCCCCGGGAAGCCGAACAACACCAGGGGAAACTCGTTCAGCATATTGTCGTTGACGCCGCTCGCCCGATCCCAGGAATAGAAACCACCGACGATCACGTCGACCAGATCCGAATCCCATGCGAGGCGCAGTTCCTGGCTGAATTGCCGGACTTTGTCACGCTGGATGAAGTCGAGCGCGACGCGTGGCGTTGCGTCCACATCGATCCGATAAGCGCGTTTGAAGTCGATATAACCGGTTATCGCAGTCAGCTTCACATCGCCCAGGTCGTAATTTGCCGAGAATGCCAGCGAATGCTGGTTGAGGTTGTAAGGCAGGTCGAAAGCCTGATCGATATCGTACGGATCGTTGCTGCTGTTGGTGAAGCCATAGGCGTCGGCGCACTTGCTGTTGTCGACCGTGCCGGCCAGCACGGGCGCGCAGGCCACAAAAGGCGAGCCCGGAACGAACGCCCCGAAAAATTCATACTGGCCCATCTCGGACCGGGCCTGCTGATATTCATATTTCAGGTTGAGATCGAGCCCTTCGCCCGAGGCATAACCAAGCTGGGCGCGACCCATCCAGACATGCCGTTCGCCCACATCGCGTTCGCCGATCGCACCGCCGATCAACCGCGAGCTCGTCCAGAATCCCTTGTTCTGCTGGATCGTCTTGCCGCTCAGCCGCATGGCCAGACCCTGGGCCAGCGGGATGTTGACCATCCCCTCGACATCGAACGTCTGGTAACTTCCGTATCCCGCTGACACCGCCGCATCGAAGGAGCCTTTTGGCTTGGCCGAGATGATGTTCATCGCGCCGGCAACGGTGTTACGGCCGTACAGCGTCCCCTGCGGCCCCTTGACCACCTCGATCCGTTCGATGTCGAAAAAGTCGGTGTTCATCAGCGCGATCGACGACAATGGAACATCGTCGATCGAGACGCCGGTCGCCGGGCTGTTCGTTGTGCTGAAATCGTCCAGACCGACCCCGCGGATCGTCAATACCGGCGAGATGCCCGGAATGGATTCACGGACGTCGATATTGGGGATGGAGCGCGCAATATCCTTGACCTGTTCGATGCGTGCTTCGGCAATGTTCTCCGAGGAAAGTGCCGAAATGCTGGCGCCGATATCGATCAGCCGCTGATCGCGACGAAACGCGGTGACGACGATATCGCCGTCCGACGAAGTCGCCGCGCTTCCATCTTTCGCCTGGTCGGCCGCCTGCGCATAGGCCGGGCCGCCGGCGCCCATCGCGGCGAGGAAACAGACGCCGAACGAGAATCGCTTCACCGCCGTCTTCGAACGGAGAAAGTTGCGCAGCCCCACAGCGCAATGACCTGAATCCGCTTTCATCCTGACCCTCCCCAGCCGATTGACCGCAACCCGCACGAAGAGCGCGCCGGGCATTATTTGCAGCATTTTTGTAATTTTATTACGCAATTTGAAGCAGCAAAGCGGAAACAGGTCAAATCCCTGAACGACATGAGTGGCATCTGCGATATGGATGACGCCGGGATCGATGCCCGATGTTACAGTGCCGTACGGACAGAGCCCCGCATGCGGGAGGAATGAAGAAACGGCGTGAATACAGCATATTTGGCACCCCGCAGCTTTCGCGCCATTGGCCCCGACCGGATCGAGTCAGGCGCCGGCAGTATCGACCGCCTTCCGAAGCGGCTGGACAATATGGCCGCAAAGCGCGTGCTGATCGCGACCTCCAGAAGCGTGCTGGCCAAGACGCCCAATGTGCACCGGATCGAAACACTGATCGCAGACCGGCTGGCCGGCATATTCGCCGAATGTCGCGAGCATTCGCCCGAGGAAGATGTCGATCGCGTCGTGGCATCGCTGGAATCGAGCGGCGCGGACGTCATCCTATCGATTGGCGGAAGCAGCGTATTCGATACGGTAAAGGTGGCGACCAGCCGATTGGCCGATCGTCTCGGCACCGATCCCGTTCCGCAAATCGCCATTCCCACAACACTTTCGGCCGGCGAGTTTTCGCCCGGGGCCGGATACACCTCCGCCACCACGGGCGAAAAAATGCTGGTGGTCGATTTTCGCGTTGCGCCCGCCTGCGTAATCCTCGATCCGACCGCGACCGTCGATACGCCCGAAGCATTGTGGCTGGGCACCGGCATAAAGGCACTCGACCATGCGCTGGAGGCGATCTGGTCACGGCGGCCGCACCCTTATGTTGATGCGCTCGCGCTCGAAGCGGTTCGTTTGCTCTTTCACAATCTGCCGGCCACGCGCCACGGAGCCAATCTGGAAGCACGGGCCGCCTGCCAATTGGGCGCATGGATGTCGATCGCGGGCGTCGGGGCTTCGGGAATGCGCCTCAGCCATTTTCTGGGCCATCAGATCGGCGCCCGCATGCATATAGCGCATGGCATCACGTCCTGTATCCTCCTGCCCGCCGTCATGCGCTACCTGCGCGACGATACTCTCGGGGCTCAGGTGCGGATCGCGGCGGCGATGGGCGTCGAGACCTCGGGGCGCAAACGCGAAGCCGTGGCCGATGAGGCCGCAGACCGGCTGTCGGCGCTCATTGGCGGATTGGGATTGCCCACCACGCTTTCCGCGGCCGGCGGCAAGCCGGAGGATATCGACGCGGTCGCCACCGCAAGCATGCGGGCCGCGGCGACACTGGGCCTGACCGACGACCTCCCCAACGGGGCCGACAGCGTCCGCGAGATTCTCTTCTCCGTCTTCGAATAGGATCGTTGCCCAAAAGCGCTGCGATCACCAAAGGTCATAGCGTCTTCCCGAAATCGATCAGCGTCCGGCGGATCATGTCGAGCACCGGATCATGCTCCGTATCGTCGTGCCAGATCATCTCGACCTGATAATGATCCTGCCCCAGGGCCTCGGGAAGTCGCAGCGACGACAGATAGGATTCGCCATTGGGGATCGCCTGAAGGCTTCGCACCGAACCGAGGCAGATCAGGTCGGTGTTGCGCAACACGTCCACGGCCATCGAAATATGACCGACGATCGCACCAACCTTGCGCACCACGGCCTTGCGCCTCAGCCAGCGCGAAATACTCGCATCCTCGATATTGTCAGTATCCGCGACAACCATGTGCGGAAAGGCGGTGAAATCGCGCATCGAAATACGCTCGCCCTCCGACGAAGATGTCATGATCGGATGATCTTTCCGCAGGATCACGATCATCTCTTCCTCATAGACCGCTTGACGATGGAAGGGCGGTGCCAGCTTGTCGAATATGCCGAGCGCCAGATCGGCCTCGCCGCGTTCGAGCAGCTGGAAAATGTTCTTGCGATTGAAAGTCTGGACGCCGACGTAAAGCGGCGGATCCTCGTTCAACATGATATTCCGGATGGCGTCCGCGAGCGTGAGGTGCACATGCTCGGGCGCGCTGATCGTGACGGTCCGTCCTTCGGGCTGCCCGACCTTCTTCTTCAACGTACCGACGACATCGTTCAGACTCGACAGCGCGGCTCTCAGTTCCTTGCTGATCTGAAGTGCTTTCGGCGATGGGACCATCGCCTGCCCCTGCCGGTCGAGGATGGGGTCGCTGAAGGTCTCGCGCAGACGGCGGAGCGCGGTGCTGGTGGCCGATTGGGTGAGGGATATTTTCAGGCCCGCCTTCGTCACCGACCGTTCGGTGATCAGCGCATCCAGTATCGGCAGCAGATTGAGGTCGATGCTCCTCAAATAGGACGGCTTCATGGACACCAAACTCCCACCCCGCCGGCCTCCGCTTCATCGATGGCCGATCATTTTTGCCTGCGATCAATCTATGGGGCCCGGGGGCCGCCCGTCCAGTCTCGGAGCCCCTGCCCTTTCGACGATGAAATTCCGGATAAGCCGGTTGCATGCCGCTGCCATTTGCGTCGGTTGACCATTGAATCCATGGGGTGCGGACGGAAACAGATGCAGTTGGCCGCAATTCCCCGCCGCAACCCATCGCCGCTCCAGAAACAGCGTGTCGTCGAGCAGCGGGTCGAGTTCGCCGACGCAGAATAAGGCGGGCGGGAGGCCGCGGAGATCGGCATAAAGCGGAGACAATACCGGATCGCTTCGCTCGTCGCGCGAAAGTTCTGGCAGCGCCAGACTGTAGAACCATTCGAGCCATATCGTCGAGAGATTCAGGAAATCAGGTCCCCAATTGCGCTGCGAGGGCGTCATCGACAGGTCGGTGATCGGATAGCAGAGAACAAGCCCGGCGACTGCGGCGAAAAGCTCCACTTCCGCTTTCAGGCGGATGAGGCTCGTCAGCGCGATATGTGCACCCGCGGATTCACCACCCACACAAATAACCGTGCCTGGATGGCTGGCGACGATCGCGCCGAGCGCCGACGCGCCGACCTCCAATATCTCCGGCATCCGATGCTCGGGCGCGAGGGGATAATCGACGCTGACCACCTTGACACTCGCCTGCCTAGCGATCGCACCCAGATAGAGGTCCTGTTCATATATCGAACCCAGCGCCCAGCCGCCGCCATGATAGTGGACGAAAACGCTTTTCGGTTCCTGCACCGCGAAAACCCGGGTCGCGACTGTCCGGCCATTCGCCAGGACGATCCATTCGTCATGCGCCATCTCGTCGAGTGGCGGTTTGATGCTGCCATCTTCGTTGCGGCTGCGCGAATGGCGAAGCGCAACGGGATCGATGCGCTCGATCGGCGGCAGGGCCAGGCCGGCTCGGCGGATAGCCGCGTTGAGGCGGGTCTGCTCTTCCACAAATGGAAGCAGCGCCGGATCGACGATGTTCTCCTTCGATATGGCGGTCATAGCCCGATACGAGCCGCCTGGCCGCCATCCACCGGCAATACCGCTCCCGTGATGAATTTCGCTTCGTCAGAGGCGAGAAAGAGCGACGCATAGGCCGTGTCCCACGCGTCTCCCATCTGGTTCTTCAGGGGCACCATGGCATTGCGCTCGGCACGCAGCTTTTCCGCGTCGATTCCGCGCGCGGCGGTATGATGGCCGATCGCCATCGGCGTATCGAGCAACCCCGGCATGATCACGTTCGCACGAATGCCATATTTGGCATTCGCCATCGCCAGCGAATGAGTCAGCGCGTTGACCCCCGCTTTCGACACTTTGTAGGCGATGTAGGTCGTCGACACGACCGCAGCGCCCGACGAGATATTGGTAATCACGCCGCTTTTCTGCGCGCGCATGTGCGGAACGACATGCTTGCAGGTCAGGTACATTCCCTTCAGATTGACGCCGAGAATACGATCCCAGGCCTCGGCTTCGAGGCGGGTTACGTCATTGTCGCCATGGCCGATGCCCACATTGTTCTGCAGAATGTCGATACGCCCGTAAGCTTCGATGCAAGCCGCGGCGACGCGCTCGCAATCGCGCTCATCGACGATGTCGGCGCGGCAAACGCTCGAGATCCCGCCTTCGGCCGAAATCATCTCCATGGTCTCGATGGCCGATGCCTCCACACGGTCGACAAGCAGGACGCGCGCGCCGTGGCGGGCAAATAAAATGGCCGTGGCCCGTCCGTTGCCGATCGTGTCGCCGTCGGCCTGCCCCGCGCCGACGACGATCGCCACCTTGCCCTCCAGCCTCATTTTTCTCTCCCCGGCGACGCAGTTGTCCAGGTTCAGGATAGCTGGCCCGGGCAGCGGCGGTCATCGAACTGGCGCATAGGGAGTATCTGCAAGATCGATCACGCGCTTCGATCCGGTCTGTTAGAGTATTTTCAAGTCAGGCAGGATTCACCTGCCAGCTCGAAAATCCCGAAAAACCGGGACGCGCCAGACTCGTTCGGCGATCGGTAGAGGAGCCATGCCATGGCCAGCTCGCGTTTGCCCCCTTTGAAGCCGGCCGAACTCGACGAACGGCAAAGCCGTTTCCTGCAGCCCTTCACAAACGCGCGCGGTGAATATCCCAATGTCTTCGGCACGCTCGCGCACCATATGGATATTGTCGATGCCTGGCGCGATTTCGGTCTCTACACCATGCGCAATTCGGACCTCGATCCTCTCTTGCGCGAAGTCGTCGTTCTGCGCGCGGCGCTCAACGCGGAATGCGAATATGAATGGCATCATCATCGCAACATTGCGCTGAAAGTGGGGATGACGGAAGAACAGATTCGGCAGATCCGGGATCGAAGTGCGATGGAGAACGAAGCGCACAACCTGCTTCTCGCCTGCGCCGACGAACTGAGCGCGAACAAGCGGCTCTCCCTAAGAACATGGGACGCGATGATCTCCGCGTTCGGGATTCCCGGAACCATCGATATCATCTTCACGGTGGGCGCCTACGCAACGCTTGCGACATTCATCAACAGCTGCGGCGTCCAGATCGAATCTTGAACAGATCGAAACTTAGAGCGATTTCCAATAAGCCGCGAAAAACTGCTTCGCCGCGTTGTAATCCGGTTTCCCGTTAGCAAGCCGGAACCCCTTGTCGGAAACGGCTATTTTTTTGGGTATTTTGTAACTCGCAATGGCGTCCCTCAAATAGTCTCTCAGATCGCCGCCATTTGCGGACAGGCCCGCTTCAAACCGGACCACCGCCTGAACTGCGCTGCCCCATTGCGGATCGGGCATGCCGAAAACCAGCGCATCCGCGACATTGGGATGGCGTTTCAGCGCTTCTTCGACCTCTTCCGGAAATATCTTTTCGCCGCCGCTGTTGATGCAATTGCTGCCGCGTCCCAGCAGGTGGATCGTGCCGTCCGCATCGACGGTGCAAAGGTCGCCCGGAACGATATAGCGTTCTCCGGCGATGGTTCGGAACGCCGCCGCGGTCTTTTCATCATCCTTGTAATAGCCGAGCGGCATCGGCCCGCTGCGCGCGAGATAGCCCACCTCTCCCGATCCGGGCGCAACCTCCAGCCCCTCTTCCGTAAACACTTTCGTCGAGGGACCGATCCTGAATGTCGCGGTCTTCGCCTCGCCAGCCGCCGTCATGATCGAGCTCCCGAGCCCCATCGCTTCGGACGAACCAAGCGCATCATAGAGCGTAGCCTGTGGCAGATGTTTCAGCAGGCCCAGCTTGACCTCGCGGCTCCACATCACGCCCGACGAACCGATCAGCCTCACCGAGCCGCCATCGAAACTTCCCTCTTCGAGAGCCGCCAGCATGGGCCTGGCGAAGGTATCGCCGACAAGCGAAATGGCATCGACCCGATATTTGTCGACAAGCGACCAATGATGCGCCGCATCGAAGGGCTCGCTATTATCGGTCAGAACGATATGCCCTCCGTTGCAAAGTGTCGTGATCGCGGCATAGAGGCCTGAGGCATGCATCAGCGGCGATGCGATGAGCGGGCGCAGATAGGGCTTCGGCTCGTCCAGCCTTGCGACGAGCTCGGCCCCCGTTTGCGGAAAGACGCCGTCGGTGACGACACCGCCCAACAGGCCGGCAACCTGGCTGCGATGCGGCCACATGACGGCCTTTGGATGGCCGGTCGTGCCACCGGTATAAATGAAGATCAGGTCATCCGGCGACCGCTCGATCTTCAACGGCCCGGTCTCCTGGCGGCGCATCACGTCCTCATAGGCCATGGCGTCATTTGTCGCGGCGGCCCGGCCCACTTCCACCAGGACGATGGAGGCGCGCCGTTGCGGCGAAAGGTTCGCGACGGTTTCGACCAGACGCCAGTCATAGACCAGCACCTTGCTGTCCGAATTCTCCAGAATATGGTCCAGTTCATGCGCCAGGTATCGAAAGTTGGCGTTCACATGAATGAGACGCGCCTTGAAGCAAGCGGCCAACAATTCCAGATATTGCGCACCGTTGAACAACAGAAAGCAGACCTTGTCGCCGGGTAGAGCGCCGCGCTCCATCAAGCCGCGTGCCAGTGCATTGGTCCGCTGGTCGAACTCTGCCCAGCTCAATTCGCCTTCGTCGCTCGATATCGCCGTTCGCGAAGCCCGCAATGGCGCAACAGCATCCAGAATGTCTCCATAGTTCAACGGCATCCTGACGCCCTTTCGATTCGACGTTGAATTGCCGAATCCGTCGATCCTAGGAGGCCATCGTCACGACCTGAAATTCATTCATATGATAGCGGCTATCGACACGACCCATCCACCCGCTCAACGGCCCGCGCCCCGGCTCAATGCACCGCGCTGCTGTCCACCGCCCGCCGTGGCCTCGGCGACAACCAGATCAGCAGCGCTGCAAAGGTCATCACCACCGCGCCCAGCAGGAAGACATGGCTGGTCGCGAGCATCAGGCTCTCGCGATCGACCAGTTGCGCCACCACGCCGCCTGCCTGATCGAGCGAGAAGCCGTTCGCCTGAAGCGCGGACACGGCGGTGTCGGTGTTGAGCTTTGAGACCAGTTCGCTGCGCGCGACCCGGCTGCTATCGTCCCACATCGTCGCCGCGATCGAGGTGCCGATCGCGCCCGCCATGGTGCGCAGGAAGTTCATCACCCCCGCCGCCGAAGCGGCCTCTTCCGGCCGGACCGCGCCGAGCGCGATCGTGGTCAGCGGGATGAAGAAGAAGGGCATGCCGAACCCCTGCAGCATCTGCGGGAAAGCGAGCGTCCAGAAATCGGCGTCGCTGGTCCAGAACACACGGAGCAGCGAAGTGAACGCCATCCATAATATGCCGAAGCACACCAAAGCGCGCGGATCGACCCGGGTCGAAAGCTTGGCGACGATCGGCGACATCACCACCGCCGCGACGCCGTTGAATGCGGTGACATAGCCCGCATAGGTCGCGGTGTAGCCGAGGCTCGCCTGCAGCCATTGCGGAATGATCACGATCGTCGCGAAAAACACCGCGAAGGCGAAGGCGAGCGAAGCGACCGACACGCTGAAGCCGCGATGGCGGAACACCTTGAGATCGACGATCGGATTCTTCTCGGTCATCTCCCACGCCAGGAAGACGAGGAAGCCGATTCCCGCCGCCACCGCCAGCATCACGATCCGCGCGTCACCGAACCAGTCATGCTCGCGCCCGATATCGAGCATGATCTGCAGCGCGCCGATCCAGAAGACCATCAGCGCCAGCCCGATCGTGTCGACCGGCAGCTTCGCGGTCTTGGTCTCCGAGTCACGCAACAGGCTGGTCGCGCCGAACACGCAAAGGGCAGCGACCGGCAGGTTGATGAAGAAGATCCAGTGCCACGACCAATTGTCGCTGATCGTGCCGCCGAGGATCGGCCCGAGGATGGGGGCGGTGACGGTGGTCATCGCCCACACGCCCATTGCCTGGGCATGCTGCTTCTTGCTGAAGATGCGCAGCAACAGCGTCTGGGTCAGCGGCATCAGCGGGCCGCCGCACAGCCCCTGGCCGATACGGCAGGCGACGAGCATGCCGAGGCTGGTCGACATGCCGCACAGCATCGAGAAGACGCCGAAACCGACCATGCCGAAGATGAAGGTCCGCACCGTGCCGAACCGACCGGCGAGCCAGCCGGTCAGCGGCACGCAGATCGCCTCGGCAACGGCATAGGAGGTGATGATCCAGGTTCCCTGGCTCGCCGAGATGCCGAGACTGCCGGCGATATGCGGCACCGAGACGTTGGCGATGGTGGTGTCGAGCACCACCATGAAATTGGTGAGCGCGAGCACGAAGCCCGCAAGCAGCAGCCGCACACCCTTGAGCTGCGTGACCGCCGCATCCGCATTGCCGCTCATGACACCTGCCTTCAGTTGAGGTGGATCTCGGCATCCATCGACAGCCCGACGCGCAGCGGATGCTCGGCGAGTTCCCTGGAATCCAGCGTCACGCGCACCGGCAGGCGCTGGACCACCTTGATCCAGTTGCCCGTGGCGTTCTGCGCCGGGATCAACGCAAAGGACGAGCCGGTCCCGCCGGAGAAGCCGACGACCTTGCCGTGATAGACGACATCTCCGCCATAGAGGTCGGAAGTCAGCGTCACCGGCTGGCCGACCTTGACGCGCGCCAGCTGGCCTTCCTTGAAATTCGCGTCGACGAACATCTGCGCCAGCGGCACGATCGTCATCACATTGGCGCCGGGCGCGACACGCTGCCCCACCTGCACCGCGCGGCGCGTGACCACACCATCGACCGGCGCGCGGATCACCGTGCGCTCGAGATCGAGTTTCGCCCGATCGACCCTGGCCTGCGCCGCGAGCACATCGGGATTGCCCGTGACGGTCGTCCCGCTGATCAGCGCATCGTTCGCGGCGAGATCGCCGGCCGCCGCACCGCGTGTCGAACTCGCCTGCGCGACGCCGGCCCTGGCTAGGTCGAGATTGGCACGTGCCGAAGCAAAGGCGTTGGTGGCCGTGGTCAGCTCGTCGCCCGACACCGCACCGCTGGGGGCGAGCGCGCGGCGCCGTTCGAAATCGACACGCGCCTTTTCATAATCGGCCTGCGCGGCGACGAGCTGAGCCTGGGCGCGCGCGACATCGGCGGCGCGCGCCTGGACCTGCGCGGCAAGCGCCGCGCTGGTTGCGGAAGTCTTGCCGAACTGGCGTTCGGCGCGGGAAAGTTCTGCCTCGGCCTCGGCGAGCGCGATCCGCGCGTCGCGATCGTCGAGCCTGACCAGCACGTCGCCGCGCCTGACCGCCTGCGTGTCGCTCACGGCGACCGCCGCGACCTGGCCTGCGACCATCGGCGTGATCTGTGCGCTGTCCGCGCCGACATAGGCGTTGTCGGTGGTGACGCGGTGGCTGGCGACGAGCACATACCAGGCGATGCTCACCGCACCGACGAGCAGCACCGCACCGGCAATGCCGGTCAACAGCGTCTTGCGCAGGCTGGTGCGGCCGGCATCGGCCCGTTCGATCTGGTGGAGCTGTGCGGGATCGGCCTCAGCCATGGGGAATGTCCTTGACGATCGGGGCCGCCGCGACGGCCCCCTGGGGAATGGAAAAGCCTCCACCGAGCGCGCGGACCAGCGCGACGTCGAGCGTGAACGCCCGCGCCTCGAGATCGGCGACGATCGTGCGGTTCTGCAGCAGCCTCTCCTCGGCACTCAGAACGTCGAGATAGGTCGACAGCCCACCCTGGTAACGCTGGCGGGCCACGCCGAATGCCGCTTCCGAATCCGCCAGTGCCTGACGGCTTTCGGAAAGACGCACGGCCAGCATCTTGCGGCTGGTCACGGCGTCGGCGACTTGATGGAAGGCATCGGCAACGGCGCGGTCATAGGTCGCGACCGCCTCGTCATAGCTGGCGCGGGCGCCCTTATATTGTCCCGCGATCGCCCCGCCGCGAAAGATCGGCAGGCTGATCGCGGGGCCGGCCTGACCAAACGTCGATCCGCTCTTGAACAAGGCATCGATCCCGAGCGACTGGAATCCAGCCAGCGCCGTAAGGCTGACCGAGGGGTAGAAATCGGCGTGCGCGACCTTGATCCGCTGTGCTGCGGATTCGACGCGTGCGCGCGCCGCGGCGATATCCGGGCGGCGGCCGATCAGGTCGGTGGTGACACCATCGGGCAGCCCCCTCGCCTGCACCGCCGCCGCTGGTCGTGCAATCGTCAGGCCGCGATCCGGCCCCTTACCGAGCAACGCGGCGAGGCGATTGCGGGTGAGCCCGATCGCCTCGTCGGTCGCGGCGAGTTCCGCGCGCGCCGCGGGCACCGCAGCATCGGCCTGTTTGAGCTCGGCAAGCGTATCGAGTCCGATGGCGACGCGATCCGATACCAGCTTGCGCGTCTGCAAGCGCAGATCGAGCGCGGTCGCCTGCACATCGCGCTCGGCGAAGAGGCGCGCGAGATCGGCATAGGCACCGGCGATCCCGGTCGAGAGCACGAGCCGCGCCTCTTCCAGCTCGATGCGTGCGGCCTCGGCGTCCGAGGTCGCGGCGCGCAGCGCCGCCCGGTTCTTGCCCCACAGGTCGAGATCGAAGCTCAGCGTCGCTGCGACACGCCCGGTATCCTGCCATCCATGCGGCACGAAGGCGGGCGGGATGCCGTTGTTATAGCTCTGCTTGCTGCCGTTGACGCTGCCATCGGCGATCAGGCTGGGCAGCGTCGCGGCGCCGGCCTGTTGGGCAAGCGCCCGTGCCCTGTCCAGCCGCGCCGCGGCGGCGGCAAGATCGGGTGCGTCGGCCAGCCCCTCCTCGATCAGGCCGGATAGCTGGGCGTCGCCATAGCCGCTCCACCATTGCTCGACGGGCCAGAACGACACGCCTTCGCCGGCGAGCGAACGCTCGGCAGCGAAGCTGGCGGGCTGACGTATCTCGGGGCGGGCGCCGAGATCGGGCACCGCCGCGCAGGACGCAAGAAGGGTCGAGCCGAAAAGCGTTGTCAGCAACGCCCGGCGCATCATGTAGCGCATCATCAATATACCGTACTGGTTGGTACGGTATCAGATGGTCCCTCGCGAAAAGCTTGTCAACATGAAATCGTACCCTATAGTACGGTTGTGATAAAAGCCGAGGAGAGAGCCCCGCCGGGCAAGCGCGAGGCGCGCAAACAGGAGCGACGCGAAGCCATTATCGCGATCGCCGCGCAGTCGTTTCTCGAACTCGGCTATGCCGGCACCTCGATGTCGGCGATCGCCGCCGAACTGGGTGGATCCAAGGGCACGCTGTGGAGCTATTTTCCGTCGAAGGAGGCATTGTTCGATGCCGTCATCGAGGATCGGGTCGCCGCTTATCGCGAGGAACTCGGATCGCTGCTCGCGACGCAGGACGATCTGCGCGATACGGTGATGGAATTCTGCCGCGGTTTCGTTCGCAAGGTGAACATGCCCGATGCGATCGCGCTTCATCGGCTGGTTTCCGCCGAAGCCGGGCGCTTCCCCGAAGTCGGCAGGATTTTCTATGAGCGCGCGCCGCGGATCACGCAGATGATGCTCGCCCACTTCCTCGCCGAACATATGGCCAACGGCCATCTGCGTCAGGACAGCCCCGAACTCGCTGCACGCGCACTGTCCAGCCTCTGCCTGGCCTCGCAGCATGAGACATTGTGGGGCCGCCCCCCTGCAGACGCGCAAAAGATGGAAGCCGATGCGAGATTCGCCGCCGAGGCCTTTCTTCGCGCCTTTGCGCCATAGGCCGGTCTTTCGCGGATTTTTACGAGGATCGCGTCAATTACACGCGTCCGCGCGGGCGAGAAGAAAGGCGCTTTCCCGTTCGTTGCGGGTGAGCCTGGCCGCGGCCTCGAATTCCAGGCGCGCCTCGGCCAGCCGGCCGGACCGAAACAGAAAATCGCCTCTCGCTGCAGACAATGGCGCATAATTGCGCAGCGCGGCATCGTCGGCAATCTCCTCCAGCAGCCGCAGGCCCATTTCGGGCCCAAAGGCCATGCTATGCGCGACCGCACGATTGAGATCGACCACCGGCGAAGGCATCACCGCGCGCAACCGGTCGTAGAGCGCCGCGATGCGGGGCCAGTCGGTGTCGGCGGGGCTGTGCGCACGGGCATGGCAGGCCGCGAGCGCCGCCTGCAACGCATAGGGTCCGTTGCCACCGAGCGCTTCGGCGCGCGCCAGCGCGTCGAGACCGCGGCGGATCAGCAACTGATCCCAGCGTGCGCGATTCTGCTCGGTCAGGGGAATGAGGGCGCCGTCCGCTCCGGTCCGTGCCGACAGGCGGGACGCCTGGATTTCCATCAACGCCAGCAGGCCGAATATTTCCGCGGCCTCCGGGGTATCTCCGGGCATCAGCCCCGCCAGGATGCGCCCCAGCCGCTGCGCCTCCAGGCACAGGCTTGGCCGGACGAGATCCTCCCCCGCCGTGGCGGCATAGCCTTCGTTGAAGATGAGGTAGATCACCTCCAGCACCGATGAAAGCCGCGCCGCGCGCTCGGCACCCCGCGGAACCTCGAAGCCGATGCCGGCCTTGGCGATCGTCTTTTTCGCACGAACGACGCGCTGGGCGATCGTCGCCTCGCTCGACAGGAAGGCACGGGCAATCTCGTCGGTCGTGAGGCCACCCACGATACGCAGCGTCAGCGCCGCACGGGCATCGGGCGAAAGCACGGGATGGCAGGCGGTGAAGATCAGACCCAGCAGTTCGTCGCCCAGATCGTCGTCCATGGCCGCTACGATCTCGGCCTCGGCGCTATCCTCATACGCATCGTCCAGTTCGCGCGCGATCTCCTCATGCTTGCGCGCGCGCATCGTATCGCGGCGGATCGCGTCGATGGCGCGGCGTTTGGCGGCGGTCATCAGCCAGGCGCCGGGATTGGCCGGAACGCCGATCCTCGGCCATTCGGACAAGGCGATGACCAGCGCATCCTGCGCCAGTTCCTCCGCCCGATCGACATCGCGCACGACACGGGCCAGACCCGCGATGAGCCTGGCCCGTTCGATCCGGAAAACCGCTTCGATCGCCTGTTGCGTCTCACCCGCAGCCATGCCGCCTTGTCGGCCAAAGCCGTGGGGGAGGCAAGCGGGTCATGGGCAGCCCGAAAGTTCGGGCAAGCCCTATGCGCCGCTATGGGGCAGCAGGTCCTCCAATTCGTAGATCGGCCGGATCTCGATCTCGCTGGGCCCCGGCATGGGATTGGGGCAGCGTTTCACCCAGGCAACAGCCTCGTCCATGTCCTTGACTTCCCAGAGCCAGAAGCCGGCGACCAGTTCGCGGGTTTCGGCGAAAGGCCCGTCGATGACGGAACGGCCGGGGCCATCGAACGCGACACGCTTAGCCTCGGACGAAGGCTTGAGGCCATCGCCGGCAAGCATGATGCCGGCCTTTGTCAGTTCATCGTTGAATTTGCCCATCGCCTCCATCATCGCCATCGTCTCGGGCGTTGGGTTGAAGCCCTGTTCGCTGTCTTCGGTCGCTTTCACGAGCACCATCACACGCATTGTCTGTCTCCTGGTTGAATCCGGCCTGATCGGCCCGACATCGGAACGACGAACGGGGTTTCCGGAAATCGACATCGCCGCGCAATTGATTTTCGACGTCACCAGATGCCGGGGATCAGCCTCGCGCGGACCCTGCGCGCGTAATCGGCATAGCCGGGAAGCTCGGCGCGCAGCAGGCGGTCCTCCCACGCGGTCCGCAACACCAGAAATGCGGAGGCGATGGCGGCAGGCACCAGCGCCCAGAGCGAAGCGAGCGCGAGCGCCATGCCGAAGAACAACAGCAAAGCGGCGACATAGCCGGGATGGCGGACAAACCTGTAGGGGCCGGTGTCGATGACATGCTGGTGGCGTTCCGATTGGATCCTGACGCCCGGTTCGAAAAAGGGATTCACCGCCTGTGCCCATGCCGTGATCGCCATGCCGGCAAGCGTCGCGACATAGCCCGCCACCACGATCCAGCCGGGCACCGCCGACCAATGGAAACGTCCGGCATCGAGCGCCGCGACCGGCAGGATCGCGACCATCGACGGCAGGATCACCGCGAGCAGCGACTTGTCCCAGCTTTTGGTCCCCGGCTGAAACCGACTGCGCGCGCGGTAGATCACCGGATTCACCCGGGCAAGAATGAGGGCGGACGCGCCAAAGCCGAGAAACAGGACCGCGACGAACAACCATCCGGCACGCCAACCCAGGCCGCCGGCGGGAAGGAACAGCAAGAGCAGCAGGGACAGCGGCAACCCGATCGCATAGGCAATCGCGACACTGCGCGACATCGGCCTGGGATCCTGCGGGGCTTCCACGGCTGGCACTCCTCGTCCCTGCCCCACTCGCATCGCCGATAGCACCGGGACGAGCGAGTTCACGGCTACGCGCTCATATCACCAACCAACCGATCCCCGAAATGTTGCGGCAACCGTCACGCACGCGCAAGTTCGGCAAGCGTCGCCCTGAGTGCCGCTGCCTTCACGGACCGAAGCCGCATACCGCAAGCGGCGATCATGGTCGTCGCCGAACACGACCAGCACGCCCTCATTCGGATCGCCCGAACGATCGACGTCAAGCCCGAAGCAGGCGGTATTGAGGCCGCGTTCGCGATCGGCAGGAAGAACAATGCCCCCCTGCCTCTGTCGCAATTGGGCTGACAGGCATCTCCGCTCTCCAAATCCGGGTTGGATTACATTTTGAAATGACATAATACAAAATTGTCTTTTCCAGCGATCGGCCGCCATGCAATCCCCCGCCCCCACCTCCCGACGGTTCGACACGATCAGCGGACAGATCGTCCATCTGCCCTGGATCCACCGCATCCTTGTCGAGAATATCGTCCGCACTGACCCGGCGACGGCCGACGCGATCCTGCCCGGCTGGATCGGCAATGGCCGCAGCGACGCCGAGATCGCCTTCTACCCCCGCCGCATCATGATGCACGACACGACCTGCGGCCCCGCGCTGGTCGATATCGCGGCGTCGCGCAGCGCGCTGGCGGAACGCGGCGGCGATCCGGCGCGGCTGAGCCCGGTGCTGCCGGTCAATGTCTCGACCGATCATTCGATCGCGATGGACCATTTCGGCGCACCCGATGCGCTGGGGCGCAACATGGCGCAGGAAATGGCGCGCAATGCCGAGCGCTATCGCTTCATGAAATGGGCGACGCGCGCGCTCGGCAATGTGACGATCCATCCGCCGGGCACGGGCATCATGCACACGATCAACCTCGAGCGGCTGGCCACATTGGTCAGCGAGACCGATTGCGGCGTGCGCATTCCCGACACGCTGATCGGCACCGACAGCCATACGCCGATGGTCAACGGCATCGGCGTGCTCGGCTGGGGCGTCGGCGGGCTGGAGGCCGAGGCGGTGATGATGGGCATGCCGGTGATGATGCGCGTGCCCCGGGTGGTCGGCGTCCGCCTGTCCGGCCATCTGCGCGCCGGTATACTCGCCACCGATCTTGCGCTGTTCGTCACCAGCGTGCTGCGCCGGCACGACCTGGCCAATCGCTTCGTCGAATTCTTCGGCCCCGGCGTTTCCACCTTGTCGGCGGGCACGCGTGCGGTGGTGGCGAACATGGCGCCCGAATTCGGTGGCGCCACCGGCTATTTCCCGATCGACCGGGCGACGCTCGACTATCTGGCGACGACCGGCCGCACACCCGCGCATATCGCGATGGTGCGCGATTACACGCAGGCGCACGGCCTGTGGTTCGATCCCGAAGCCCGGCCGATCTATGACGAGATCATCGCGATCGACCTGGCCGATGTCGGGACCGGCCTGGCCGGCCCGCGCCGGCCGCAGGACCTGCTGACGCCCGCGCAATTGCCGGCCCGGATGAGCGCGCCCGATCATGCGCCGGGCGACTTGCCCGACGGCGCGGTCGCGATCGCGGCGATCACGAGTTGCACCAACACGTCCGATCCGTCGCTGTTGATCGCCGCCGGGCTGCTGGCCCGCAATGCGCGGGCGCGCGGCCTGACCGTGCCGCACTGGGTGAAGACCGTGCTGGCGCCGGGATCGCCCACCGCCGAGCGATATCTGCGCCGCGCCGGACTGCTCGACGATCTCGAAGCACTGGGCTTCGCGATCGCGGGCTATGGCTGCGCGGTGTGTATCGGCAATTCGGGGGGGCTGACCGCACCGATCCAGACGGCGATGGATCGCGGCATGCGGCCTGTCGCCGTGATCTCCGGCAATCGCAACTTCCCCGGCCGCATCCACCCAGCGCTCGACCAGGGATTCCTCGCCTCGCCGCCGCTCGTCATCGCCTTCGCGATCGCGGGCGATGTGAAGCGCGACATCATGACCGACCCGATCGGCACCGGTCATGACGGCGATGTCGTGCGGCTGGCCGATATCTGGCCGTCGGACGCGGCGATCGCCGCAGCGCTGGCCGGAGCGACCGATGCCGCGGATTATGACGCGGCCTATGCCGCCGCCGAACGCAATCCGGCCTGGACGGCGATCGATGCGCCCGACAGTCCGCTCTATCCCTGGGATCCGGCATCGACCTATCTGCGCCGCCCGCCCTTCGCATCGGTCGACGGGCGCCAGAATCTGGACCTTTATACCGCCCATCCGCTGATCGTGCTGGGCGACGACATCACCACCGATCATATTTCGCCGGCGGGCGCGATCCCGGCCGACAGCGCAGCCGCCGACTGGCTGGTCGCGCGCGGCGAGGATCCGGCGGATCTCAACGTCTTTTCCTCGCGCCGGGGCAATTGGGAAGTGATGGTCCGCGGACTCTTCACCAACAAGGCGGTGCGCAACCTGCTCGCCCCCGCGATACCGCCCGGCCAGACCATTCATGCGCCGACGGGCGACATGCTGTCGCTCCGCGATGCGGCGGAGCGCTACCGCAATGACGGCGACAGCGTCGTGATCGTCGCCGGCGAGCGTTACGGCATGGGATCGTCGCGCGACTGGGCGGCGAAGGGCGCGGCGCTGCTCGGCGCACGCGCGGTGCTCGCATCGAGTTTCGAGCGCATCCACCGGTCCAATCTCGTCAATATGGGCATAATGCCGCTCCGCCTTCCCACGGATCGCCACCCGTCGTCGCTGGCGCTGATGCCCGGCGACACGATCACGATCGACGCGCGCGAGGCCGGGATCGCGCCGCACGCCGCGATTTCGGTCGCACTGCGCCGTCGCGGCGGCGCCGTCGAACGCTTCGAGGCGACGGCCGAGATCGAGACCGCGCTCGAGCTTGCGGTTCTGCGCGACGGCGGGATCATTCCGATGATTCTTGCGCGCAGCGCCGCCGAAACCGCGATGTGACAGCTTGACGACAGCAAGCTTTCCTAACCCTTTTGCCAACGGCCGGGATTGAATCGCGGCCAGGGGAGGCATCGCTGGCATGACGAAACCGGAAACCCAGACTTTTTCGCGCCGCAGCTTCACCGGCCTGCTGCTCGGCGGCGGCACCGGCTTGCTCCTGCTGCCGGGGCTCGGCGGCTGCCTGTCGCCCAAGGCGAACCTGGTCTCGCCGATCGACGGCCTCCCCCGTGCCCGCCCCGAGACCGAAGGCGTCGATCCGCAGGCCATATTGGATTTCCTCGACGAGGTGAAAGCCGCCGGGCTCGAACTGCACAGCTTCATGCTCGCGCGCCACGGCAACGTCATCGCCGAAGGCTGGTGGTCGCCCTATCGCGCGGACCGGCCGCACATGATGCATTCGCTGACCAAGAGCGTCGCGGTTTCCGGGGTCGCGATCGCGCTCAAGGAAGGGCGGTTCAAGCTCGACGACACCGTGATCTCCTTCTTCCCCGACGAATTGCCGCCCCAGGTGAGCGACAATCTGGCGGCGATGACGGTGCGCGACCTGCTTACCATGCAGACCGGGCATGAGAAGGAGATTTCAGGTTCGGTCTGGCGCCAGATCAAGACGAGCTGGGTCGCCGAATTCCTGAAAGTGCCGGTGGTCTACAAGCCGGGCACCAAATTCGTCTACACCAGCGCCGCCAGCTTCATGCTCTCCGCGATCGTCACGAAGGTGACCGGACAGACGCTGCGCGACTATATGGAACCGCGCTTCTTCAAGCCGCTGGGCATCACCGGGCTCACCTGGGACGTCGGACCGGGCGGGATCAATCCCGGCGGCAACGGGCTCACCTGGAAGACGGCGGATTCGCTGAAGCTCGCCATGCTCTATGCCCAGAAAGGCAAATGGAACGGCCAGCAGATCCTGTCGCCCGAATGGGTGGCGGCCGCGAGCACGCTACAGGCGGGCAACCAGGACGATCCCGACGATCGCTACGGCTATCAATGGTGGATCGGGCCGGGCAAGGCCTATTACGCGCTCGGCCTGTTCACCCAGATGGCGATCGTCTTTCCCGAGCAGGATGCGGTGCTGGCGATCACCGCGGCGATCGACGGCAGCAAGAAGCTGAAACCGATCATCTGGAAACATTTCCCCGGCGCCTTTGCCGCACCCGGCCGCCCGAACAACGACAATGGCTATGCCGCATTGACGGGACGGACCGAACATCTGTCGCTGCTGCCGCCGCTCGGCGAGGCATCCTCTCCGCTCGCGGCGCAGATTTCCGGCAAGAGCTTCACCGCGGCGGCGAACGCGGAAGGAATCACGGCGATGAGCCTGACCTTCGACGGCGATCACTGCATCTTCAAGCTGACCGACGTGCGCGGCGAGCATCAGGTCGATGTCGGGCTGGGCCGCTGGATCGAAGGCCGGACGAGCATGACCGGCAACAAGCTGCACCATCAATATCAGCCCGATTCGATGGTGGTCGTGGCGGGCGGGCAATGGACCGCTCCCGACAGTTTCGAAATGACCTGGCAATTCGCAGAAACCGCGTTCCGCGACACCGTCATCTGCCGCTTCGCCGGCGACACGATGACGTTCGACCGCAAGGTGAACATCAATTCCGCCGACCTTTTCCTGCCCACCGTGCGCGCGACCCGCGCCTGATATCCGGGGATCTTCATGACGACTGTCCGTTTCAGCCGATCGCATGCGGCACGCCTCTGGCTTCTCGTCGCCGCGATGCTGGCGCTGCTGCTCGCGGCGATGCCCGCGCGCGCCAGCGAGGAGACCGGCCCGACCAGCCTGCTCATCACCTATCGCAGCACACCGGCCAACCGGCCTGCATTCCGCGACTATCTGAAGGGCGCCGGCGCGGCGCGGTTCGAGGCGCTGAAGCGCGAGGGGGCGATCAAGAATTTCGAGCTGCTGTTCAACTGGTACAATGACGCATCGACGTGGGACGCAATGGCGGTCGTCACGTTCAAATCCTATGCCGATGTCGCACGCTGGAAGACGCTGGAGCGCACCAGTCCCGGCGGGCTCGACGCACAGGGGCTCGCCCTCGCCCAACCGATCCTCACCGCATCGGCCGATCTCGACTGGGAGGAGGGGACCGCGTCCGCACCCGGCGGCAGCCGCGTCTTCTATGTCATTCCCTATGAATATCGTGACGCCGGCGAATATCGAAAATATGTCGACGGCTATGTGATCCCGCAGGTCAAGGGATGGATGCGCGAGGGCATCCTGTCGCGCTATCGCATCTTCATGAACCGCTATCCGGTCGGCGATCGCTGGGATGCGCTGTTCATCTACGAATACAAGGATCTCGATTCCTTCGGCCGCCGCGAACCCACCATCGCCAAGGTCCGCGAACCGCTGCGCAAGGAACCCGCCTGGGCCGCGCTCAATGCGATCAAGACCCAGATCCGCAGCGAGACCGAGAATGTGATCGCCGACGATCTCGCCGGGAGCTGACCCGATGGCCGTCCGCCCTGCCCTGCTGTCGATCCATCGCTGGATCGGCCTGGCCTTTGGCCTGTTGCTGATCGTCCAGGCGCTGACCGGCGTTGCGATCGTGTTCCGCGAAGAGCTGAATCGCACCATCCATGCCGATGCGCTGACGGTCGTGCCGACCGGCCCGGCCATGCCGGTGCAGCAGATGCTCGACATGGTCCGCGCGGCGCATGGCGATGCCCCGGTGACGCGGATCGAATATCCGACCACCGCCGACGAAGCCTTTCTGTTCCGGATAGAACCCAAGGACGGCAGCCATCGCCGGATGGTTGCGGTCGATCCCTATCGCGGCACGATCACGCGCGACGGCGAACTGGGCGACTGGCCGATCGAATGGCTGTTCGAACTGCATCACGAATTGCTGGTCGGCGACACCGGTGCGATGCTGGTCGGCATCGGCGGCATCGCGCTGCTGTTCATGGCGCTGACCGGGCCGTTCCTGTGGTGGCCGGGGCGTGGCCGGATCAAGCAGGGCCTGTCGGTCACGTTCAAGGGTGGCGGCTATCGCGGCGCGCGCGACCTGCATCGCGTCGGAGGCATCGCCTTCGCACTGTTGCTCGCGACCTCGGCCTTCACCGGCATCGTCATGGTCTGGAAAGCGCCGCTCCAGCCCGTGATCAACCTTGTCGCGTCGACCAATGCCAAACCTTCGGTCAAGGTGAAGGAACGTACCGATACGGCGCTGCTGCCGCTCGATCGCGTCGTCGAAGCCGCCATCGATCATTATGGCGGCGCGAAAGTGCGCAACGTCCGCTTCCCCGGAGGAACCGGGCGCGTGATCAACGTCTTTCTCGAGGCCGATGATTATCCGCGTCCCCGCGCCAGCAATCAGATCTGGCTCGACGGCTATACCGCCAAACCGCTCGGCACCTATGAGGCCGCGACCAATCCGCCGGGCAATGGCTTTATCGACTGGATGCTGCCGATCCATAGCGGCGAATTCCTCGGCACCCCGGGGCGCTGGCTGTTCCTGTTCGAAGCGCTCGCGCTCGCCGGATTCGGCATCACCGGCTTCTGGATGTGGGTGGCGCGCAGGCGGTTGCAGGCGGCCGCGCTGCCCGTGCTGGCATCGCCCGACACCGTCACCGTCCGCGTCGCGCGCGCCTGGAACGAGACGCCGGATGTGCGCAGCGTCGAACTGCGCGCGATCGATGGCGCGCCGCTCCCGCCCTTCACTGCCGGTGCGCATATCGACGTCATGCTGGGCGACGACCTCATCCGGCAATACAGCCTGTGGAACGACCCCGCCGATCGCGAGCGTTATTGCATCGCGGTGTTGCGCGAGCCCGCCTCTCGCGGCGGATCGGACGCCGTCCATGCACTGGAACAAGGCCAGACCCTGCGCATCGGAAAGCCGCGCAACAGCTTCCCGCTGGTCGAGACCGCGCCCCGCACCCTGCTCATCGCGGGCGGCATCGGGATCACGCCCTTGCTGGCGATGGCGGCACGGCTGCACGCGATCGGACGGCCGTTCACGCTCCATTATGCGGCGCGCAGCCCCACCCAGGCCGCCTTGCTGTCGCAGATCGAGCAGACGGCCTGGGTGGGCAATGTCTCACCGCATTTCGCGGGCCGGCCACGCTTCGACAGCCGCGCCGCCCTAGCCGCGGCGGGCCCCGATGCCGAGCTCTATGTCTGCGGCCCGGCGCGATTGATCGACGATGTGATGGCGAGCGCACGCGCGCTTGGCTGGGCGGAGGAACGGCTGCATGTCGAGCTGTTCGATGCCACCCATGCTCCCGATCCCGATGCCCGCCCCTTCGACGTCGAACTGGCGCGCAGCGGGCGTGTGCTGCACATTCCGCCCGATCGCACGGTAACCGACATATTGGCGGAGAATGGCGTGAAGGTCGTCACATCCTGTCGCCAGGGCCTGTGCGGTAGCTGCGCGACGCCGGTGCTGGAGGGCGAGCCCGAACATCATGACCGCTTCCTGACCGACGCGGAACGGGCGAGCGGCGCGGTCTTCACTCCCTGCTGCTCGCGCGCGCGGACGGCGAAGCTGGTGCTGGATCTTTAGACCCGCGCTCAGCCTTGCTCCACCACTTGCGCGCGGCTGAGGATACAGCGGAGCAGCACGTCGGCGCCGGTCGCGAGGTGTTCGGGATCGGCGTCCTCCAGTTCGTTGTGACTGATGCCGCCGGCACAGGGGACGAAGATCATCGCGCTCGGCGCGCAGGCCGCGAGATGGATCGCATCATGCCCGGCGCCCGAGACGATCTCCATGGCCTCCGCGCCAAGCTCGCGCGCCGCCGCGGCGACATCGGAAACACGGCCGGGATCGAACCGGAGCGCTGCGAAACGAGAGGTTTCACGAAGAACCGTCCCGACCCCGTGATCCGCCGCGACGGCCGCCATGGCGGTGCGGAACGCCTGTTCCATCGCCTCCAGCATCGCATCGTCGGGCGCGCGGAAATCGACGCTGAAGGTCACGCCGCCGGGAATGACGTTGCGGCTATTGGGGCGGACCTGGACCTGCCCCACCGTGCCGCGCGCATGCGGCGCGTGCGACAGTGCGATCTCGACGACACGCCGCATCAGCACCGCGGCAGCCTGAAGCGCGTCGCGGCGCAATTCCATCGGCGTCGGCCCGGCATGCGCCTCGAACCCCGTCACCTCGCAGTCGAACCAGCGCTGCCCCAGCGCGCCGGTGACGATGCCGATGGTCCGGCCGGCATCCTCGAGCACCGGACCCTGCTCGATATGCGCTTCGAAATAGCTGTCGATCGCCGGCCGGTCGCATGACGGGCCGGCAAAGCCGATCCGATCGAGCGCCTCGCCAACGCTGATCCCTTCGCCGTCGCGCGCGGCGCGGGCATCGTCGAGCGGAAAGGCGCCCGCGAACACCGCCGATCCCATCATCACGGGCACGAAGCGCGATCCCTCTTCATTGGTCCAGACGGCGACTTCGACCGGCGCCTCGGTCTCGATGCCGAGATCGTCGAGCGTCCGCAGCACTTCCAGCCCGGCCAGCACGCCGTAATTGCCGTCGAACTTGCCGCCGGTCGGCTGGGTGTCGATATGCGAGCCCGTCATGACCGCGGGCCGGGCCGGATCGCGGCCCGCGCGCCGCGCGAAGATGTTGCCGATCGGATCGACGCGGATGGTGCAGCCTGCCGCCCTTGCCCATTCGACGAAGGTTTCGCGGGCCCGGCGATCCTCGTCGGTGAGCGCCAGACGGCAGACGCCGCCCTTCGGCGTCGCGCCGATCTGCGCCAGGTCCATCAAAGACCGCCAAAGCCGATCGCCGTCGACGGCAGGGAAGTTCGAACCCGCGAGCATGACCGTCTATCCCGCCGCCGGCCACCGGCGCGCGATCAGGTCATACATCGCCAACAGGCCATGCGCCTCGCCGCCTTCGGGCCGCCCATCCTTGCGCGAGAGATTCCAGGCGAAGATGTCGAGATGGACCCAGGGCGTTCCCGCAGGCACGAAATTCTGGAGGAACAGCCCGCCATAGATCGCGCCGGCCGCGGAGATCGATCCGATATTCATGTCCGGAATGTTGATCAGATCGGCCGACTTGCCCTTGAGGTGCGGCGCATAGGGTGCCCAGAGCGGCAACCGCCACAGCGGATCGTCCATGGCCGCGGAGGAAACCGCAGCCTCGGCGGCGATCGCCTCGTCATTGGTGAGCATCGCGCCGATATCGGTGCCGAGCGCGGTGGTGGCGGCGCCGGTCAAGGTTGCGAAATCGATCAGCAGGTCGGGCGTCTCGGTAACGGCCTCGGCCAGCGCATCGGCCAGGATCAGCCGGCCTTCGGCATCGGTGTTGCCGATCTCGACGCTCAGCCCGTTGCGCGCCTTGATCACGTCGAGCGGGCGCATCGCATCGCCCGACAGCGAATTCTCGACTGCGGGCACCAGCACGCGCAGGCGGACGGGCAATTTTGCGGCCATGATCATCTGCGCCAGTGCGAGCACATGCGCGCCGCCGCCCATGTCCTTCTTCATCAGCAGCATACCCGGCGCCTGTTTGAGGTTCGAGCCGCCGGTGTCGAAGCACACGCCCTTGCCGACCAATGTCACCCTGGGATGCGATGCATCGCCCCAGCGCAGGTCGATCAGGCATGGCAGCTGGGTGCTGGCGCGGCCGACCGCATGGACGAGCGGATAATTCGCCGTCAGCAGGTCGTCGCCCTCGATCACTTCCAGCGTCGCGCCGCCCGTCGAGGCGACCTGACGCGCGGCATCGGCCAGATCGTTCGGGACCATCAGGTTCGGCGGCAGATTGATCAGATCGCGCACCAGCGAGACCGCTTCCGCGAACAGGCGGACCGCCGCACGATCGGCCTGGTCGGGCCAGACCAGCCGGGCCCTGGGCGCATCGTCGGTGCGCTTCAGCCGGTCGAAGCTGTAGCTGCCGAGCGCCCAGCCGAGCGCAGCCTCGGTCCCTGTCTCCGCCGACAGGCCCTCGATCCGATAGACGCCCGGCGGAACCGCCATCGCCGCCGCCGCGGCCGAACGGCGCGAAATGCCGTCACCGACGCCCACCCATAAGGATCCGTCGGCATCGGGCAATTGCACCACCTGCCCCGCAGCACCCGAAAAGCCCGACTGTTCGACCCGCGCCTGAACCTGAGCGGCCTGGCCGGCAAGCAAGCCAGCCAGATCGGCAATGGCGACAAACCGAAGCGGTGTCGCCACGGGCGCATCGTCAACAATCATATCAAGGCACATCACGCGTCTCCCGATCGCCCGTCGCATGCGGGCTGGTGAATTGGAGTGATTTCGAGACAGGTGGAATCTCCTGCCGGCTCGGAAATCACGGTCAACAAAGGACAGCGTCTAAGAGCTTCACCGCCCTATTCGGCGTGCGCGCAGCCTCTGTCTTGCACAGATCAAACCTTCAGGCCTGGGTCAGCAGCCTTGTGTCGAGATAGCCGTCCAGCCCCTCATTGCCGCCTTCCCGGCCATGGCCGCTATATTTGATCCCGCCGAACGGCGTTTCCACCGTCGATATCGAGAAGGTGTTGAGGCCGAGCATGCCCACGCGCACCCGATTGCCGAGTTCGGCCAGCGCCGTGCTCGATTGGGCAAAGGCATAGCCGGCAAGGCCGTAAGGCGTTTCGTTCGCCCGCGCGATCGCCTCGGACAGGTCGGCGAAGGGAGAGACCGTCGCGATCGGGCCGAAGGGTTCCTCCTGCATGATCTGTGCGTCTTCACCGATATCGTGCAGGATCGTCGGCGCGAAGAAAAAGCCCTGATTGCCGACCCGCTCACCGCCCGTCGCGACCTGCGCACCGCGCTGCCGGGCATCGGCCACCAACCGCTCCATCGCCTGGATGCGACGCGCATTGGCGAGCGGCCCCATTTGCGATTGCGGATCGCTGCCCGGGCCGACGCGGATCGCCGAGGCCGCCTTCGTGAATTCCTCGAGGAACTGATCGTGCACCGCGTGGTGCACGAAGAAGCGCGTGGGCGAGACGCAGACCTGTCCCGCATTGCGAAACTTCGCCGCCCCGGCCTGGCGCGCGATCGCGGTGACGTCGACATCGTCGTTGACGATCACCGGCGCATGGCCGCCCAGTTCCATGGTCGTGCGCTTGAGCCCGTCGGCGCACAAGGTCATCAGATGACGGCCGATGGCGACCGAACCCGTGAACGAGACCTTGCGGATGATATCGGACGCGATCAGGTGCGACGAGACCTGCGCGGGCACGCCGAAGACCAAAGCGAGCGCATCGGCGGGCAATCCCGCCTCGTACATCGCCTCGACCAGCAGCATCGCGCTGGCGGGCGTTTCCTCGGACGGCTTCAGGATCAGCGAGCATCCCGCCGCCAGCGCGCCGCCCACTTTGTGCGCCGCCATGAACATCGGGAAATTCCACGGCGTCAGCCCCAATGCGGGGCCGATCGGTTCGCGCACCACGATATGCCGTACCGCCGGATTGCGCCCGGCAATGGTGCGGCCATAGACGCGGCGCCCTTCCTCCGCATACCAGTCGAGCACGTCGGCGCAGGTCAGAACCTCGCCCTTCGCCTCGGCCAGCGGCTTGCCCTGTTCGGCGGTCAGGACGGCGGCATAATCGTCGGCGCGCGCGCGGAGCACGTCGCCCGCGCGGCGCAGGATCTGCGCACGGGTCAGCGGCGCCACGGCGCTCCACGCGGCGAAACCTTGATCGACCGACGCGAGCGCGCGATCGAGATCGTCGATGGTCGCGTGCGGAACATGCCCCAGCACTTCCTCGGTCGCGGGATCGATGACCGGTTCCGACGCGCGATCGGCCGCTGAAATGGCGGCGCCGGCAATATGCATGTTGATCGTCGGATACATGGGTCACCGTCTCCTTGGTCGCAAAGATTGTCCGGCTATGGCCGCCGGCCCGACACCGGCGCAAGCTCGATAATGGAACGGCCATAGGAGGGTTTGAGCGTGCCCTTCATCCAGTCGGCGATCAGCGGGAAATAGCCGGTGGCGAAGCGCGTCCCTCTCCGCGTACCGTCCGGCTCGACCTGATATTCGCGGATGCCGTGATCGACGTCGGGAAACACCGCCAGATCGATCGGCTTGCCCGCGCGCTGCAACTGGCGAAGCTGCGCGATCGAATGCGCGCTGGGCGCTTCGATATCGTTGACCGCCATCATCCAGAGCTGGGGAATGGCGAGCGCCTTGAGCGCGCCATAGGCGTCATATTTCCAGATGATGTCGAGATTGTCGTAGCGATCCCGGCCCGAAGCCCGCAGCATTTCGGGCGTTTCCCGCAGCATCGGCCCGCTATATTCACCCTCGAACGCGCTGAACCAGGGTTCGCGGCCGAAACGCCGCTTGACCGCTTCCAGCCGATCGAAGCCCGTGGTGAAATGCGATGCGGCGATGGCGCCGGTGGCGTCGGTCACGATGCGCGCCTTGGCGATGACATCCTCGCCATAGCCCTTGCGGCGCAATTCGTCGGCGACCTGTTCGGCATCCTCGCCCAGCGGCGTTTCGATCAACCCATAGGCGACGGCGACGAAATCGACCGGGGTCTTGCGCGCTGCGAGCGGCGATATCCATCCGCCCTGGCTCGCCCCGAAAAAGCCGATGCGGCGATAGCGATCGCCGGCGGCACGCCGCGCCGCGCCCGCCGCGGCAGCGGCGTCCTTCGCCAGTCGCTCGAAATTCTGCGAATAACTGCCTTCGGACGATCCAGTGCCGCGCTTGTCATAGACCAGGGCCGCGACGCCCTGCGCCGCGAGCAGATAGGGGAAGGAATAGACGCCGATCGCGCGGCTGTTCTCGGATCCGTGAACCAGAACCGCAAGCGCCGGCCCCGACGCGGCATCGGGTTCGATCAGCCTGCCGTGCAATGTCGCGCCATCGCTCGAGAACGCGACCGGCGTCTCGCGCAGCTTGAACCGCGTCCAATTCCGTGCGGGTGCGGTTCCGATCGTGATGGAGACTTCCCCGGTTTCGCAGCTCTTCGCGCTGAGAACGGCATCGGCCTTTCCCGTCGGTGTCCATAGCGTGCCGGCATAGCTGCCGTCCGGTCTTGGCGTCAGCGCGCCGTTCGAGCCGTCGACGCTGGTGAAGCGCAGCGTGCCGGGTGCGTTCGGCGGATTGGTCTCGGTAAGCGCCGCAATCTCCGTGCCTGCGCCATAAGCGCCGACAAGGCACGACGGAGCGGCGATGGCCGCTTCGCTCGACGATATGATCAGCAGCAATGCGGCCAGGCGGATCTTCAACATCATGTCTGCTCCCGAACGAATCATGGGCGCGTCGCGACGATGGCGGCGGCGAATTGGTCGACGGCGGTTTCGGTGGTGGCCCAGGAACACAGGAAACGGGCATTGCCGTCGGCCAGGCTGTAGAAAACCCAGCCCATGGCGTGCAGCTGTTCCCGATGCTCGGCGCTCATCGCGACGAACACCGCATTGGTCTCCACCGGATGCACCGGCGCGAAGGGCAACCGTTCGATCAGCCGGCGCGCCATCCGGTTGGCATGGCGGCTTCGTTCGACCCAGGCGCCGCTTTCGAGCATACCGATCCAGGGCGCGGCCAGGAAACGCCCCTTGGACAGCAGATGCCCCGATTGCTTGATGCGCGCGACGAAATGCCGATCGCAGGCCTTGTCGAGCACGACGATCGCTTCGCTGCCCGGCATGCCCGCCTTGGTGCCGCCCAGCACCAGGATCGAAATATCCAGCCGCGCGATGGCGCGCAGATCAACGCCGGCCGCCGCGGCACAGGCGAGGCGTGCGCCGTCGAGATGAACCATCAGCCCGCGATCGCGCGCCGCCGCGACGAGCGCGCCGAGCGCCTCCATCGAATAGAGCGCGCCATATTCGGTCGGATTGGAAATGGAGAGCGCGGCGATCGGCTGGTCGGACGAGGAATATGGCCGCGCCAGCAACGCCTCCAGTTGCGTCAGGTCGATCCGGCCATGATCGCCGCTCACGGGCACCAGCCCGAGCCCGCCGCCGAAAAAGCCGGGGGCGCCGGCCTCTCCTTTGCGGACATGGGCGTGTTCGTGCACGACCGCCGCCTGATGCGCACCGCACAATGTGGCGAGCGCCAATGCATTGGCGGCGGTGCCGGTGGGCACGAAATGGACCGATGCGTCGACGTCGAGCAATTCGCGCACCAGCCGCGCCGCGCGTTCGGTGGTTCCATCCTCGCCATAGCCGGCCGACATCCCGAAATTGGCGTCGGCAAGCGCGGCCAGCGCCTCCGGTGCGATGCCCGAGATATTGTCCGAAGCGAAATCGAAGCGTGGTGTCATCGCGCCGGCCCGGATTGGGGGTCGAAACTATAGCCGATCGCGGGGAACCGGGTGCGCAAGGCGGCGACGGCGATCTGCAGAGCCATGGTGTCGCCATCGCGCGCCGCCGTCGCGATCAGGCCGGCGACCTCCTCCATTTCGGCGGGCGTCATGCCGAGCCGCGTCACCTCATGCGTCGCGAAGCGCGCACCGGACCGGCGCCCCAGCGCCATGTCGCCCGGCAGGGCGCAGTCGGACAGGAAGATATTCGCCGCATGACATGCGTGCTCGAAGCGCCCGGCTTCGTCGCCGTCGCCGAAACGCAGGAACAGCTGGTGCGTCCGGCTGATCCCGCGATCGGCGCCGATCACATCGAAGCCATGGGCGATCAGCGTGCGGCCGAGCGCCTGTGCATTGACCACCATGGCGCGCGACAGTGCCGCGCCATGCGCCAGCGTTTCGGACAGCGACACGGCAAGCGCGGCATATTTGTTGAGGTCGCGGGTCTGGAGCAGCCCCGGAAAGCAGGTTCGCACGACGCGGCGTGCGATGTCGGCGTCGTTGGTCAGGATCAGGCCGCCGACCGGGCCGCCCATCACCTTGTGCGTGCTGAGCGTGACGACATGCGCGCCCTCCGCCAGCGGGCGCTGGAAATCGCCCGCCGATATATGAAGGCCGAGATGCGCCGCATCATAGACGAGGATCGCGCCGACGCGATCGGCCAGCACACGCAATGCCTCCACCGGATAAGGGAAGAGCACCTTGCCGCCGCCGATCACGATCAGCTTCGGCCGATGCATGGCAACCAGGCGCTCGGCGGCGTCGAGGTCGATCTCGAAACAGTCGGAGACGATCGGCAGCGGGATCGGATCGAGCCGCAGCACGCCGGCGACGCCCGAGCGGTGATAGCTGAAATTGCCGCCGCCATCCTCGTCCTGCGCCAGGATCCGATCGCCGGGTTCGAGCAATGCGGCGAAGGTTGCCATATTGGCCATCGAGTTGCTGACCGGGCGCCATTCGACATGGGTGGCACCGAACAGGCGGCGCGCCAGCGCGATCACCGTCGCCTCGATCGCGTCGACATGGTCGTTGAGCCGCCCGTGCGGATACAGTTTGTCGCCGGGAATGCCCTCGGTCAGTCGCGTCGCCAGATCGCTGTCGAGCAATGCGCGCGCGCGGCGGGAGATCAGCCCTTCCGCCGGGTTGAGGTTCAGGCTCGATCCGCGCCAGCGTTCCTGCATGTCGACCATCGCCTCGATCCGCCCGACGATCTCGTCGGGTGAAAGCGCGTCGATCGCTGCGGCCTGACCATCGATATAGTGGGAAGCGGCGGGAGAAAGGACATGGCTGTTCACGATGATATACGCTCACGCAATGTTGTGGCGGCCGATATCGCGACGATCGCCGCAGCGAAGGCGAGACCGGCAACGATCAGGAAATAGGCGGCCGGCGACATGGTTTCCCATGTGCCGCCAAGCCAGCCGGCGATGGCCAGGCCCAATGCCTGGACGAGGAACCACAGGCCGATGAAGACGGTGGTCAGCGATGCGGGGGCAAGGCGGACGAGCAGAGCCTGGCCGATCGCGTCGAAATATAATTCCCCCACCGCCAGCAGGACCAGCGCGGCGATCAGCCATGGCATCGCGACATGGCCCTGCCCGGCAGTGCCCGCCGCCGCGACGAGCAATGCGAAGGACGCGCTGAGCAGAACCGCGCCGAACGCCATCTTGCGCAGTTCGTGGCGGCCGTCGGCGCGCCGGTCGCGGCGCGACCAGATCCATGCCAATAGCGGCGTGAACAGCACGATGATGACGGGATTGACCGACTGGAACCAGGCGGCGGGAACCATGAAGTCCTCGCCCGCCCAGCCGATGCCACGATCCACCGACCGACTTGCCCAGATCGCGATGGTGCCGCCCTGCTGGCCGTGCGCGGCCCAGAACAGCACGCCGCTCAGGAAAATGAGCAAGAGCAGCGCCCATCGGTTCGAGGCTCCCCGGTCCGGCGCAGCGGCGGAGGTGCCTTCCGGCGCATCGGTCTCGACCGCATGGATCAGCCGGTTTCCGAACAGATAGATCAGCGCCGCAAGGCACATGCCGACACCGCACAGCGCGATCGCCATACGCCAGCCATAGGCCTGGCCGATCAGGCCGCAGACGATCGGCGCAAAGATCGCGCCGGCATTGCAGCCGGCCTTGTACAACAGGAAGGCGCGGTCGCGGCGCGGATCGTCGCGGCGGTAGAGCGTGCCGATCTGCGATACCAGCGACGGCTTGAACAGTCCGTTGGCAAGCACGACCAGGGTCAGCGCCGGAAACAGCATCGCCGGCCAGACCAGCAGCAAATGCCCCGCGGCCATGCCGGTCGCGCCGATCAGGACGGCGCGACGCACGCCCAGCACGCGGTCCGCCAGCACGGCGCCGACCAGCGTGATCGCAAAGGCGGCGGCAGTCGACAGCGAGTAGATCTCGATCGCCTGCCCCGCGCTATAGCCGAGTTCGAGCAGATAGAAGACCAGGATGGTCCGCATGCCGAACAGCGCGAACACTTCCCAAAGCCCGGTCAGGACGATGATCGTCAGCCCGGGCGGGTGCCCCGGAAACAGGCCTGGAAAGGAATGACGGGATGGCGGCTGCATGGATCTAGAGAACCGCCATCGCCTGCTCGGCGGCGCGGCGGCCTTCGTCGGTCGCGGCGATCCAGTTCTGCTGTCCGTTCAATTCCGAATGGGCGAAGGCGATCCGGCCATGCGCCGTCCGGATGGTGTCGCGCGCCGGCACATTGCCGTCCGTGCCGGTATAGAAGCCCGGCTGCGGACACAGATAGGCATGGCCCCAGCGATTGAGGATGATGCCGGCGATGTCGGACTGACGGAAGCCGCTGGCGCCGAACAGTCGCCCCATCTGATCCCTGATGCGGCGTTCGTAATCGGCATAGCTGGTGCCGAGCATTTCGTACCGGCCCCGCGCGGCCTGTTCCTGGATGCCGCCTTCGCCGGGATAGAAGATGGGGACGTAGAAAGTGATCACCGCCGGCTTGTCGGGATCAAGCGGCGGCCGATCGCGGCCCACCGCCATCGCCGCGCGGATATTGCAGCAATAACCGAAACCGTCGAACCAGCGGCATGCCGTCAGGCCGAGCGAGGCCAGGAACCGCCAGTTGCGGACGGCGACGTTGGCGACGAGCAAAGGCGTGCGATGGAATTGCCGATAGGCCGCCCGGTGCGCTTCGGGCAGGTCGTGCACGATGTTCCGCGTGACCCAGCTGCCGCCCGCCATGACGACGGCGCGCGCCGTGAGGCTGAATAGCTTGCCGCCCTGCGCATAATCGATCTTCACGCCGCGCGCCGCATCGGCGGGGCCGTCATGCGCGACGCGGACCGCCGTCGCGCCCAGCCGCATACGAACCGGCGCGCCGACGCGATCGAGCGCGGCGAAATCGACGCGGCCGTTCATGATCGCGTCGAGCGAAGCATCGCCGGGCAGCGCCGCCGGGATCAGCGCCTTGATAAAGTGGCGCGTCAGCACGTCGTTGCCGCCGGGAAAGCTGTGCTGTTCGGGCTCCAGCAGCCGGGCGAGGTCCTGTGGTGCGCGGAAGCCCGGCATCGCCGATCCATAGGCCGCCCGAGCCGAGGTCACATCGCAGCCCATGCCCGAAATCGCCGATGCGACGATCGGATCGGCATAGGCCGTCACCTGCGGGCTCAGGCCCATCACCTTTTCGATCAGCTCTTTGTAGCTCATGCTGTCGAGCCAGCGCTGGAAGCCCGCTTCGCTTTGGTCCGCGCCGCCATTGGGCGCGACCAATGCGCGCCATTTGACGAAATCGGCCTTCACGGCATCGGGATAAGGGGCGCGGGAAAGATCGTCGCTCCAGATATCGCGGGCCCATCGCCCCGCCCCGCCCGGTTCGCCGAAGAACCAGCCGAAGGACGGCGACCTGTCCTTCCAATATTGGAACTCGAAATTGTCCTTGCTGAATTCCAGCGCCTTCGCCGCGCCGCTGGGCGGCAGATAATCGAAGCTGCGCGGCATGCCGATCGCGGTGAATATGTCGTAACCACGGCTGCCAGGGCCGGCCGGCACCGGAAAGGAGTTGGCGCCCTGCGGCCCGGCCAGCCGGATGCCGTCGACATCGAATTCGTTGCGCTTCGCCTCCCCGCCGAAGATCGCATGGTTCTCGATGATCAGGCAGGATCCGCCGGGGCGCTTGCCGAGGAATTCGAGCGCCGCGGCCATGCCGCTGAGCCCTCCGCCGACAATCACCAGATCATAGGTCTCGCCGGTGGAGACGGTGCGCGGCGCAGCCTCATAAGCGCCGTCGCGGACGAGATGGCCGGCCGCCTGCATCGCATGGCTGTTGCCGTGCGCGCGGGCATAATCGCCGACGCCCCCGAAACCGTCCCATGCCGCGGCCTCGCTTTGCGGAGGCGCCGCCGCCGACCGGCCGCCCGCGAGCAGCGCGCCCGCGGCGACCATCGTCCCATTGACGAAATCCCGCCGCGTCACGCCGTCGTTCGAGACCGGATCAACCAAGGCCACCTCCCGATCCATCAACCGTCCTGTCGTCAGAACCGCGTCGTCAGCCCGACGAACAGCTGCCGGCCGAGATCATAGGTGCCCAGGAAGGTATTGGAGAGTCCCCGATTGTTCGCGCCCGCCGCGGTGTTGGGAACGATCGGCGGGCCATTGCCGGTGACGTTGATCACGCCTGCCCGCAGCGCGAACGCCTTGCCGACATCGAACTGCGCGGTCAGGTCCAGATAGGATTCGCTGCCGATGCGATGCGCGACCGCGTCGCTGACCGTCCCGCTGAAGCTGTCGACGTCGAGCGTGACCGCGCCGACATAGCGCCAGCGTGCGGTGATCTGCACATCGTCGTTCGGCGACCAGCTGAACCGCGTATTGATCCGCCATTTCGGATTGGGCTGTCCGCAGACAAAGCCATAGGTGCCCGCGCATTGCTGCACCGGTGAATCGAGATTGAGCTTCTGGTCGTAGGTGCGGACATGGGTGGCCATGACCGACAGGCTGAAGCGACCCGGCAGGCCCAGGCCGAGATCGTCGAACCGGCCGCGATAGGCGAGCTCGGCATCGATGCCCTTGGTGCGCAGGAAACCGATATTGGAGTTGAGCAGAGAGATATAGCCGTCCGCCTTGGAAAGGCGGCCGCCGCCGCTTGCCCGGCCCGAATCGTCGCGCACGATCTGCTGGCAATAGATGTTGGCGGCGTCCTGGGTCGGATTCTGCCCCGCTCCCGTACCGTAGCAATTGTCGAAGATATTCTGGGCGGAGGCACCGAACGGCGCGATCGCTCCGTTGAGCTTGATGTCGTAATAGTCGATCGTTGCCGAAAGCCCACGCAGGACGCGCGGCTGCAGCACGACACCGAAGGATATCGTGTCCGATTTCTCCGGCCGCAGCCGGCGATTGCCGCCGACCAATGTGGTGCATTGGGTGCTGAAGCACTGGAAATTGATATTGCCGAAATTGGCCGCCGGAACGCCGGTCGCCCGGCACAGCGCCGACGACGCGGTCGCGGCCCCGGTATCGCTGGCGAAACAGGGATCGAGCGCGATATCCGCCGATGGCTGGGCCGGCGCGAACAATTCCCCGATATTGGGCGCGCGCACCGCGCGCTGGAACGAGCCGCGGAAGCGGATATCCTCGATCGGCGCCCAGACCGCGCCATATTTATACGCGCTGACCTTGCCCGCCAGATTATAGTCCGAACGGCGATAGCCGCCATTGATCGCCAGCAGATGCATGAACGGAGCGTCCTGCGCGATCGGCGCGTTCGCTTCCACGAACAGGTCGTGCGTGCTGATCCGCCCCGCCGTGGCCGGGATCGCGCCGAAGACGACATTGTTGCCGACCGCCAGATTGTCGTCGGGCCGATAGGACGCGCTTTCGCGCCGATATTCGGCACCGATCGCGATGGCGAGGCCATCCTCCGCCCATGGACTGCGGATGCCGACCTTGCCGAGATCGCCGGACAGCGAACCCGACACGACATATTGCGACGATTCCGAATTGGCCTGCTGCTCGAGCGCGACGAAATTCGCGGCCGCACCGCTGACCGCGCCCGGCGCGGTGGTGAAGATGTCGAGCGGCACGCAACCGCCGCTCGGATCGATGCAACTGCCATTGGGATTGACGAGCAAGGCCTGCTGCACGCGATTGAACGAGAAATCGCCGAGCAGCCGCTGCGTCCAGTCAACATGGCCATATTGGCCGGATACATCGTAGGAGAAACCCGATCCCAGATCGCCCTTGGCGCCGATCACGACCTGGAACTGCTGGTAATTATTGCGTTCCTGGATGAATCCGCTCTCGATGAAGCGACGGCCGAGATTGATCGACGTCACATCGTTCGGGCCGAAGACACCGGGACCAAAGAGGACGCTACGTGCCTGGTTCGACAGGAAGGGATTGCCGTAATTGACGTCGACGACACCGGCGAAACCCGGCTCGCCCAGCTGGCGATCCACCTTGTTCTGCGAAAAGGAGAACCGGAAATAGGGCGCGAATGCCGGCGCGACGTCGTAATGGCCCACCGCGCCCAGCAGATAGCGCTGCTGCGGCACGATCAGATAGCGATTGGCATTGTTGTTGAAACGGCTGCCGTCATAAGGAACCAGTTGCCGGTTGGCGTTGAACATCAGCCCGCGATCGAGATCGCGCCCCGCCGGGATGATGCTGCTGCCCGTCGGGATCAGCGACGTGCCGTTCGAGGTGAAGATCGTGCGCGAGAAATCGCGGCTCGACGCCAGGATCGGATTGCGATCGGTATAGCCGGCATAAGCGGTGATGTTGCCGCGCCCGTCGCCGGTATTGACGCCGATCATCAGGTTCGCGTCGAACGAATAACCGTCGCCTCCGCCGTAAAGGCTGTTCTGCGCATCGATCTCGATGCCTTCGAAATCCTGGCGCAGGATGAAGTTGACGACACCGGCGATCGCATCCGAACCATAGACCGCCGACGATCCGCCGGTCTGCACTTCGACCCGCTTGATCATGTTGACCGGAACCGTGTTCGCATCGGGCACGCCCGAGAAATCGACGGCGGGAAGCCGCTTGCCGTCGATCAGCACCAGGGTCCGCTGGTCGCCCAGGTTGCGGAGGTTGATCGTGGTGTTGCCATTGCCGTTATTGTTGGTCGCGGCCGACCGGCCCGGCGTTGCGGACGGCAGGTCGCGGATCAGCGCCTCGGCATTGACCACCGCCTGCGTCTTGATCTCCTCATAGGATGTCACGCTGATCGGCGCCGCCGACTGGAGGCCGGGCGAAATCAGCCTGGTGCCGGTCACCACGATATCGGTTGCCGGCGCCTCTTCCGGTGCCGTTGCCTGCGCATGGACGGCACCGGACGCCATCAGGCTGCAAAGCGCCGTCCCGATCAGCATCGTCCTCATATGACGGCGCCCCGTATCATTCGACGAATAGATGCTCATGCTCACTCCCCCCATCTTGTCAGTGGGTACGGTTCGGCCTTTCCGGTCGCGATACCGACACCCCTGAACATCCTCGACATGCGATATGTTCTATCCTGCAGCCTCACCCTGCGGCGGAAGCGGGTCGACGTCTTGTCTCGATCAAACATCCAGATTGACTTGGATCGAGGGGGCGCACAGTTTTCATGTCACCCGATCCGGTGGAGCAAGAGAGCCCGAGCGCGTATGACGCGAGACGCAGAACCCCTGTCGCAAGGCCGTTTCAGAGGCCGCGCCACCCAGTCGCGCGCCAGCGGGCGGTTCACGATCGGCCATTGGTTCGCCAACAATCCGGACGGCTCCACACATCCCCACTCGCATGAATCCGCGCATTTCCTGTGGATCACCAGCGGACATTTCGAATCCGAGACCGCCACACCCAACCGCTCGCTACCGCCGATCATCTACACGCCCGCCGATATCGTCCATAGCGATCGCTTCATCGGCAATGGCAGCTTCTTTTCGGTCTCGGTCACCAACGACATATTGGGCGAAATCAAGGATTTCCGTCCGCCCGACCGGGCTTTGCAACCGCATAGCTGGCGCGCGCGCTGGATCCTGCGCGATCTGCTGCGCCTGTGCGGATCGACCGACGATCGTGACGATGGCGAGATCCAGTCGCTCTGCTTCGAACTGCTCTCCGAAGTCTGCGCGTTCGACGGTGAGAGCGGCGCACCCGGCTGGTTCCGGCGCTTCCGCGAACAGGTCCGCGAAAGCTATGGCGAGTCACTCAGCGTGAACGGCCTCGCGCGCGAGGCCGGGGTGCACCCGATCCATCTGACCCGCGTCTGCCGCAAGCTGATGGGATGCACGCCGCTCGAATATATCCGCTATGTCCGGCTATCGGCGGCCGCGGAAGCGCTGCGCAGGAACGACATCCCGATCTGCGACGTCGCCTTCGACACCGGCTTCGCCGACCAGAGCCATCTCAACCATGCCTTCCGGTCCGCCTATGGCGCCGCGCCGGGCCAGTTCCGGCGCCAGTTGAACGCGACCAAGATCTAGATCCCCTGTGTGCCGGCCCCGGCCATGAATTCGGCGCGAACGGCCGCATCATGCTCGCCGAGTGCTGCGACACGCCCCGCCCGCGCGGGTTGCCCGTCATGGATGGCGGCTGGCGCGACGACCTGTACGCGGCCGGCCGGCGTATCCACCTCGGCGAACCGCAGATGCGGATGCCGGGCCGCCTGAGCAATGTCGTTCAACCGGCCATAGGCGATGCCGGCCCGTTCCAGCCTGGCCACCGCACCGTCCAGGCGCATCGACCGGAAGGCGTCCGCCACCACCGCGTCCAGCGCCGTACGATTGGCGATGCGATCCATGTTGGTCGCAAATCGCGGGTCCGACGCGACCGCCGGCGTTCCGAGGAAATCCGCGGCGAACCGCAGCCATTCGGCATCGTTCTGCACCGAGATGATAAGCTGTTCGCCACCGGCGCACCGGAATGCGCCATAGGGGGCGATCGTGGGATGCGCGACGCCGCTTCGCGCGACTTCATGGCCACCGTGCAGATATTGCAGCAGCGGCACATTCATCCAGTCGGCGATGCTGTCGAACAGCGACACGTCGATCGCCCGCCCGACGCCGGAGCGCTCCCGCCCCAGCAGCGCCTCCAATATCGCGCAATAGGCGGTCGTTCCGGCATTGATGTCGGCCACCGATACGCCGACCCGCGCGGGTTCGTCGGCGCTGCCGGTGATCGCGCACAATCCTACCTCCGCCTGGACGATCAAGTCATAGGCCTTCAGCCTGGCATTGGGGCCACTCGTGCCGAAGCCGGTGATGTCGCAGGTGATCAGCCGGGGAAAACGCTGCCGGAGCGCCGCCGATGCGAACCCCTTTTTCGCAAGCGCGCCGGGCTTCAGATTCTGGATGAAGACGTCCGCGCGGCCGATAAGCGCGTCGAGCAGCGCACGATCCTCATCATCGTCGAGATCGATGCGGACCGACTCCTTGCCGCGATTGAGCCAGACATAATAGGCGCTCTGGCCCTTCACATAATCGTCGTAGCGCCGCGCGAAATCGCCGCCGGGCCGCTCGACCTTGATCACCCGCGCGCCCGCCTCGGCCAATCGCCACGACGCATAGGGCGCGGCCACGGCCTGTTCGACCGAGACCACCGTCAATCCCGACAGGTCCTGCATCATCGATCTCCGCCCGTCGCCAGCATCGCCAGCAGCCGGTTCTGCTCGTTGCCGACGATGGTCAGCGCTTCGTCCACGCCCATGCCGGGCTTGGCGAGCATCATGTCCGCCTGCGTCGCGACCGCGACATGGACGCAGGCCTGCGCGGACACTTCGGTTTCCACGCAACTGCCGCCCAGATAGGCCCCTGCCCCATGCTGCCGGCACGCGAGCACCGCCCGCACGCTGTTGGCGATGCTGCCGAGATCGGGCGTCTTGATCTGCAGGATATGCCCCGCGCGTTCGGCGGCGAACAGTTCGACATCCTCCAGCGTGTTGCACCATTCGTCGGCGACGATCCGTGTCGACACCCCCTTGGCATCGAGCCGTTCAACCAGCGTCTTGTATCCGGCCACATGCGCATCGCGGCTGCCGAAATCGGCGGGGGATTCGATCTGCAGCGCAAAGGGCGCCGCATCCTCCGCCGCCGCCGCCAGGAAATCGGCGATCGCCTCCACATCCAGGCCGAATTCCAGCCCGACCCAGCCATAAAGGTCGAAATGCAGGATCGGCCGGTAATCGGCACCGCCCAGCGCGATGCTCCGCGCGGCGACATGACGGATGAATTCGCGGAAAGCTTCGCCGCGCCGGCCGAATTTGGCGGCGGCATTGATCAGCCCATGCGGCAGGATATCGCAGCCTTTCAGAATCATCTTGTCGATATTGACCACGCGATCGTCGCCGCTCTGCGCGAAGATCGGCACCCGACTGGGCGTGATCGGCAGGCCGAAATCGCGGCAGATGGTCTCAGCCATGGTTTCGCGCCGGGCATGCGCGCTGGCGCGCAATAGCGCCTGGCTGACGCCATATTGCAGAGCCATTCCCGGCGCAGGCAGTCCTTCGACCGGAGTCAGCACGGCTTCGCAGGTCGACCGGAAATCGATCACGTCCCGGCCGATCAGTCCCGGCAGGATCGCCGCGCGCGCAAAAGCCTCCGCCTCCGCCGCATAGAAAAGCGGATCGCGTCCGCCCGCCCCGGAATATTGAACGCTCATGGCATCGCCCCAGACCGTCGCGCCGTCGGAAAGCCGCAGGCCGATGCCAAGAACCTCGGCGGGCTGCCTGATCTGGCGGAAGCCGGGCGTCAGCACCTGTCCGCGATAGGCGAAGCCGTCGCTTTCCACGCCCGCCCGGATGGCAGCCTGGTCGTCGTAGAAATAGGCGCCGGTTCCACGCGCGAAGATGACGTCCGCGATCTGCATATTGCTACCACCCATCAGGTCAGAGGATTCGAATGAAATGCGGCGGCTCCCGCAGATGCCAGTCGGTCACCGACTGGAATATCCGCCCGACATGGAACAGCAGATGCTCGCTGTTCGGCCGCCCCACCAGTTGCATGCCGATCGGCATCCCGTTCGGGTCGATACCGCAGGGCAGTGCGAGCACGGGTACGCCCAGATAGCTCAGCCACCGCGTCCACCCCGTCATCGCGGCGACACGTTCGAAGGTGCCGGCCAACCGGCGCTCGTCGGTTTCCGCGCGCGACGGCGTCGGGAAACCGAGCGTGGGGACGACCAGCACGTCGATATCGGCCAGGCTGTGCCGCACGAAACGCGCCAGATGCGCCGACCGCTCGCGGAGCGCCTGATGATAGGCGATAGCGGGCACGAACAGGCCACCCGACAGGCGCTTGCGGACATGTTCGGAATAAAGCTGCCGCCGTGACTGGAGTCCGGCCAGGTGGACGGTACTCGATTCGACCTTCTGCACCAGATCGGCCAGGCCATGCAGCCTGGCGATGTCGGGCAGCGCCGCCTCCGTCACCCGCATCCCCGTCGCGGCGAGCGTGTCGATGGCGGATCGCACCGTCCGTTCGACGATCGGATCCACGGGCCGGCCCGCCGACCGCAGCGCATAACCGATGCGCACCTCTCCCTCGAAAGGCCCGGCGGGCGGTCGTGCGGCGATCAGATCGAAGAGCAATGCGCAATCCTCGACCGTGCGCGCGATCGGGCCGATGCAATCGAGCGAAGCCGATAGCGGCATGGCACCTGCGGCATCGACCGCGCCCCAGCTCGGTTTCAGCCCGGTCACACCGCAACAGGCCGCGGGAATACGGATCGATCCCCCGGTATCGGACCCCAGCGACCCGGCGACGATGCCCGCTGCAACCGCCGTGGCCGAGCCGCTTGAGGACCCGCCGGTGATATGGTCGGGGTTCCACGGGTTGCGACAATCGCCAAAGACCAGATTGTGCCCGGTCGGCCCCAGCGCGAACTCCGCCATCTGCAGCGCGCCGAACGTGATCGACCCGGCATCCTCCAGCCGCGCGATCGCGGTCGCCGTCCGTCGGGCCGGCCGCTGCTGGCCCATCCGCGCGCCGAACGAGCAGCGATGGCCGCGCCTGTCGAACATGTCCTTATGGGCAAGCGGTATCCCGGCAAGCGGACCGCTCGCGCCCTTATGCTCAGGCGCCAAGCCGGGTGGTTCCGGACTCTCAATGGGGATCGCCAGATTGAGGACGCTGTCGAGCTCGGCCATCGCGCGGACCGTCCGCGCAAAAAGATCGGTGCGCGACACTTCTCCCGCAGCGACGGCATTGCGGAGCCGGGTTAGCGTCATGCGCCAGCCTCGTCGTCCGGGATCGTCATGTCGCCGACATGCGTGATGATCACCGCCACAAGGTCGAGCGCTTCGCTCCGCACATCCTCACCGAGCTCTTCGACGGCAAGCCGTTGCAGTTCGTCCAGGTCGATCCCGGCCAGTGCCATCTTCGCCTCTCCGCCAGTTCGGGGACGCCCTGCATGCCGTGTTGGCGCGACGCGGGCGTTCTGCGCGCAGATTAGGATCCCGACCATGCGCGAGCAAATAGCGCTTCGTGCAAAGGATCATCTCGAAACGAGATATGCATATCGCCTGATACGCCAGAATTTCATGTATTTCCGAGAGAATCTGAAATACCCTCAATCTCGATTTCCGATGGCATTTGGACATGGTGGGAATGATCGACTTTCGCCAGCTCCGCTATTTCAGGGGTGTCGCAGAGGCAGGCAGCTTCACCAGGGCATCGGCGCGGCTGAACGTCGCACAGAGCGCGCTCAGCCTGCACGTCAGGCGGCTGGAGGAGCATCTGGGCGTGAAGCTGTTCGTGCGCGAGGCCGACGGCGTCCGCCCGACCGTCGCCGGTGCCAAGCTGCTCGATCATGCGCGGATCATCTTCGGCCAGCTCGCACTCGCCGAGCGCGAGGTCGGCGAGGAACGTGCGAACCCGAGCGGAATCGTATCGATCGGGATTCCCTCCGGCGCAGCACGTGTGCTGGCGGGCCCATTGCTCAGCGCGGGCAAGAAGGAACTGCCGCGGATCTCGATCCGCATCGTCGATGCGATGACGGGATATCTCGAGGATTGGCTCACCGATGGCCGGCTGGACCTGGCCGTCCTCTATCGGCCGTGGAACGGCTCGGATCAGGAATCCCAGCTGGTCAGGGAGAGTTTTTACCTGGTGTCGCCCGCACATGAGCGCACGGACGAAGCAACGATCCGCTTCGGCGCGCTCGCCGGACTTCCCCTCGCCCTCCCCTCCGGCAGCAACAATGCACGCGCCTTCATATCTGCGCAGGCAAGCGCGCAGCACCATGACCTGAAGGTCGAATATGAGCTCGATTCGCTCGGCGGCATCCTCGATCTGGTGAAGGAACGGCGGGCGCATGCGATCCTGACACCGCCCGCATTCCTGCAGGAATGGCGGCGAGGCGAAGTCGTCGCCCGGGAGATCGTCGATCCACAGATTCATCGTGCGGTCGTGCTCGTGCGCAACGGCGATCCGGAAGGCAGCGCCTGCGCCGCCGTCGAAGCGGTGCTGCGTAAAACGATACAGGAACTCGTCGCCCTCGGTGATTGGCCGGGCGATCTGCCAAAGAGTGCCTGACGAAAAGGGCTTAGCCCGCCCCATGCTCCTCATCGATCCGCGTCGTGACCCCGGTCGCTACGATGGTGCGGGTCGCGTCGATCGATGCATAGGTCCAGAAGATCGACATAGGCTCTGACGCCGAGACGTTGCGAAAGAAGTGCGGCACACCCGCCGGAATCCAGCTCGTATCGCCCGCAACAAGCCGATGCTCGATCCCGTCGATCGTCGCGATCGCGTCGCCGGTGAGAAGCAGCACGCTTTCCTCGCAATTGTGGAAATGCAGCGGCACCGCCGCGCCGGGATCGAGCGTGGTGATACCGTTGAGCATCTGCGTCGATCCCACGCCAGCGGTCACCAGCGGCGTCGTGCGGATCCCGTTGCCGCGATCCTTCACCGGCAAGGCAGCGGGATGGAGAATGGCGGGTTTCGCGGTCATTGGCGTTCGCTCCAGAGTGTCTTCATATTGGTGAATTCGCGGAGCCCGGCTTCACCGAGTTCGCGGCCATAACCCGATTTCTTGATGCCGCCGAACGGCAGGCGCGGATCCGAAGCGACGATCGCATTGACGAACACCGCACCGGCATCGATCCGCCGTGCCAGCCTGTCCGCGCGCTCGGCGTCTCGCGTCCACAACGATGCACCCAGGCCGAACTCGGTCGCGTTGGCGAGCCCGATCGCCGCATCCTCGTCGGGCACGCGCATGATCGCGGCAAGCGGGCCGAACGTCTCCTCGCAGCCCGCCGCCATATCGGGCGTCACATGATCGATCACCGTGGGCGGATAATGGAACCCGGGGCCGGGACCGGGCGCACCGCCGAGCCGGAGCCGACCGCCCGCCGCCAGCGTGCGCGCGACCTGAGCGTGGAGCGCGTCGCGCAGATTGGCGCGCGCCATCGGTCCGATCTCGACCGTCCGGCACGCCGCGACGAAACGATCGACAAAGGCGTCGGCGATGGCGTCGACCACGATGAAGCGCTTGGCGTTGACGCAGCTCTGCCCCGCATTGATGAAACGCGCCTTCACCGCCGCCTCTGCCGCACGATCCAGATCGGCATCGGCGAGGACGATGAAGGGATCCGATCCGCCCAGTTCGAGCACGAGCTTCTTGATCGCGCGGCCGGCCTGCGCGGCGACGATCGCACCCACCTGCGTCGATCCGGTAAGCGTGACCGCGGCGATCCGATCGTCGGCGATCAGCGTCTCTACCTCGGCTGGATCGATCAGCAGGCTATGGAACAGCCCATCGGGGCATCCCGCCTTGATCATGACCTCGGCGATCGCCAGTGCGCATTGCGGCACATTGGCGGCATGTTTCAGGATCGCGGCATTGCCCGCCGCAAGCGCCGGGGCGAGAAAGCGGAAGACCTGCCACAAGGGATAGTTCCAGGGCATGATCGCCAGGATCGTACCGAGCGGCTCGAACACCACCCGGCCCATATCGGTCACTTGCCGGTCGGCCAGCATGGCGGGGGCCGAACGCGCGTAGAAATCGCAGTTGAGCGCGCATTTCTCGACCTCGGCCTCGGCCTCGGCGATGGGCTTGCCCATTTCGAGCGTGATCAGCCGGGCCAGCGCCGGCTTGCGCGCGCGCAGGACGGCCGCCATCGCGTCGAGCAGCTCCGCCCGCTCCGCCACCGGCACGAAACGCCATGATGCCTGCGCGGCCGCAGCCGTCTCCAGCGCCCGCTCGATCGCGTCGGCGTCATGCGGTGCGAACCGCGCCAGTTCGCGGCCATCGGCCGGATCGATCGAAACGAACATCACAGCGCCCCGCACACCGCCCGGGTGAAATCGGCGGTGCCCAGCGTGCCGCCGATATCGCGGGTCCGGCTCGCCGGATCGGCCAGCGCGGTCTCGACCGCGGCGTCGATCCGCCTGGCCGCCTCCGCCAGATCGGGCCGCGCATGGCGCCGCGCGAGCCAGTCGAGCAGCATCGCGGCGGACAGGATCAGCGACGTCGGGTTCGCGACGCCCTGCCCCGCAATATCCGGCGCCGAACCGTGCTGCGCCTGGGCGACGCAGATATCGTCGCCGGCATTGATCGATCCGCCCAGCCCGAGGCTGCCGGTCAGTTCTGACGCCTCGTCGGAGAGGATGTCGCCGAACATGTTGGTGGTGACGATGACATCGAACATGTCGGGGGTGCGGATGAGCAAGGCCGCCGCCGCATCGACGATCGTCTCCTGCAGCGTCACATCGGGGAAATCCGCCGCCACCTTGCGCACTTCGCGCAGGAACAGGCCGTCGGTGAGCTTGAGCACATTCGCCTTGTGGACGGCATGGACGGTCCGGCGCCGCTCGCGTGCGAGGGAAAAAGCAGCGCGCGCGACGCGGCTGGAGCCGCGCGCGGTGATCTTGCGGATCGCCAGCGCGGTATCTGCGTCGGGCATGAATTCGCCCGGCCCGGCAAACATGTTGCGATCGGCGTAGAAGCCCTCCGTATTCTCGCGCACGATCACCAGATCCATCGGCTTGCGGAGGATCGAGAGATCGGCACGCGACCGGCACGGGCGGATATTGGCGTAAAGCTCGAACACCGTGCGCAGTTCGGCGGACGGATTGATGCCGCCCTCTGCGCGCGGCGGATAGTCATAATGCGATACCGGCCCCAATATCACGCCATCGACCGCACGGATGCGTGCGAGCACTTCATCCGACAGCGTCGTTCCCTGTGCCGCCAGGCTTGCCAGCCCGATCGCGCGTTCCTCGAGTTCCAGTCCGAGTTGAAGCGTTTCGTTGGCCATGCGCAGGACCGATAAAGTCGCGTCCGCGATTTCGGGGCCGATCCCGTCGCCGGGCAGAATCAGGATTTGCATGGCTGTGTCCCTTATGGTCACGGCCAGATGTCATATTGCATTTTAAATTACAAGTGAACAATTTTGGAAGATGCCGCGGAATGTGCCATGGCAGGTGCTGGCGGTTCGGACAGGAAACGGAATGAAGGAAAGGCTATCGGCGCGGATCGCCAAACAGATCGTTTCGCATGTCCGCGAGGCCGGCCTGGCCGAGGGACACCATCTTGTCGCCCAGGACCTGGCCAATCTCTTCAAGGTTTCTCGCGCGCCCGTCACCGCGGCGCTGAAGATGCTCGCCGACACCGGCACGGTCGTCTTCCATCCCAATCGCGGTTTCTTCGTCGCCGCGACGGTCGCCGACGATCCGCCGCCGCCATCCGCTGGCGACGGCCAGGAGGATCAACTCTATTTCACGATCGCCGAGGATTGGCTCTCGGGCAAATTGCCCGCGCGCGTCAGCGAGAACGAGCTGATCCGGCTCTATGGCGCGACGCGGATCCGGTTGCAGGTGCTGCTGGCACAGATCGCCGAGGAAGGCTGGGTCATCCGCCTGCCCGGCCATGGCTGGGAATTCCAGCCGATCATATCGAGCACCAGCGATTATGAGGAAATCTATCGCTTTCGCGCATCGATCGAGGCGGAAGCCTTGCGTCAGCCGGGATATCGGCCGGACACGGATGCGTTGCAGGCGGCACGACAGCAGCAGCGCGACCTGCTCGACGGGCAGATGATGACTTTACCGCGCGACCGGTTGTTCGAGATCAATTCACGCTTTCACGAACTCATCGTCGGCTGGTCGCACAATGGCTTCTTCCTCGACGCGATCCGCCGGGTGAACCGTCTAAGGCGGCTGATCGAATATCGTGCAACGATCGATCGCAGCCGGCTGGGACAGCAATGCCGCGACCATCTGGCATTGCTCGACATGATCGAGCGCGGCCGCAACGACGATGCCGCACGCTTCGCGCACGATCATATCGCCGGTGCCTGGCTCGCCAAGAAGACTCTCCCGCCCGATCGCGATCGATAACGCTCCCGCTTTTCTTGACAGGCTGATGACAGGCGAGCGGCCCTAAGCAGCATATGACAAGGCGGGGCGGTCGACGCACGCGCCAGCCGCCGCCGGGGGAAAAGAGAGAGATGCTGGCAATACTCGCCTTCACGATGGTCGCGACCTTCATGACGTTGATCATGACCAAGCGGCTGTCGGCGGTCGTCGCGCTGATCCTGGTGCCGACGCTGTTCGCGATCGCGGCCGGCTTCACCCAGGGCCTTGGCGACATGATGATCGCGGGCGTGCGCGAACTCGCCCCCACCGGCGTCATGCTGATCTTCGGCATCCTCTATTTCGGGCTGATGATCGATGTCGGGCTGTTCGATCCGCTGATCAAGACGATCGTCCGCATCGTGCACGGCGATCCGCTGCGCATCACCATCGGCACCGCGGTGCTCGCGCTGCTCGTCTCGCTCGATGGCGACGGCACCACCACCTATATGATCACCGCCTCCGCACTGCTGCCGCTTTATCGGCATATGAAGATGGACGTGCGGATGATGGCCTGCCTGATCATCATGTCGGGCGCGGTGATGAACATCCTGCCCTGGGGTGGCCCGACCGCACGCGCCGCGACCGCTCTGCATCTCGATCCGCGCGACGTGTTCGTCGGATTGATCCCGGCCATGCTCGTGACCGCCGTCTGGGTGCTGTTCGTCGCCTATCGCTTCGGCATTCGCGAGCGCCGCCGGCTGGCGCAGCTCCCCGCCGATGCGGTCGACGAGGATGCGACGGGCGAGGAGATCGTGGCACAGGATGCCGGCGACGTCAGCGCCCGGCGCCCGCGCCTGATGTGGGTCAATTTCCTGCTCACCGCGGTGCTGATGGTCTGCCTGATCCTCGGCGTGCTGCCGCTCGCCATTCTGTTCATGCTGGGCTTCGCGCTCGCGATCATGATCAACTATCCCACGCTCCAGCAGCAAAGGGACCGGATCAACGCCCATGCCGGCAACGCCCTGGCCGTGGCCAGCCTGGTCTTCGCCGCGGGCATCTTCACCGGCATCCTGTCGGGCACCAAGATGATCGACGCGATGGCCGCCGCGATCATCGACTGCCTGCCGACCGCGCTCGGCCCCTATATGGCGCCGATCGCCGCGGTCCTCAGCCTGCCCTTCACTTTCCTGATCTCGAACGACGCCTTTTATTTCGGCATGCTGCCGATCCTGGCCGAAACCGGCGCGCGCTACGGCGTCTCGCCGATGGACATGGCGCAGGCGTCACTGGTCGGCCAGCAGATCCACTTGCTCAGCCCGCTGGTGCCGTCGACCTATCTGCTCGTCGGGATCGCGGGAATCGAATTCGGGGAGCATCAGCGCTTCACGCTCAAATGGGCGCTCGGTTCGTGTGTGGTGTTCATGGCGGCCTGCCTGCTGATCGGCATCTTTCCGCTAAGAGCCTGATCGGACGGTTCAGCGGTTGACCGACATCGGTGCATTGTTCTGCCCCATGCTGTTGTTCCATTCCTCCAGGAAACGGCGACGCTTGAGCTGGTCGAGATAGACCAGCAGCATCGGCCCCACCCGGATCGCGCGCGCGGCCTTGGCGTCGGCGCGGGTGCCGGCCGGCGCCGGCACATCGGCGCGCACCGGCGTCATGTAACGATCGGCCAGCAGCCCCTGCCCCTGGCGCGACAGCATGAAATCCAGGAACAGCTTGGCGGCGTCGGGGTGCGGCGCGCTGCGCGGGATGATCGCAATCCGCGACATCACCAGCGTATAATCCTCCGGCATGACCACTCCCACCGCCGGATCGCGCGATTGCCGTTCCAGCGCGTAGGAACCGATGATGTTGTACGTCATCAGGCTGCGGCCGTCCGAGACGCGATCGAGCATTTCGCGGCTGGTCGCATGTTCGGTCGGGCGGGCGCGTCCCAATGTCTCGACGAATTTCCACAGATCGCGATTGGTGTGGAGATCCCAGGTCAGATAGAGGAATCCCGTGCCCGACAATTCGGGATCGTAACAGGCGATCCTGCCGCGATAGAGATCGGGCTTGCCGGCCAGCAATTCGGCGAACTGGGCATGGCTGCGCGGCACCTCGGACGCCGGCATCAGCGACTTGTTATAGGTGAAGACGATCGGCTCGGCGGTGATGCCATAGGCTTCGTTCTTCCACACCGCCCAATCGGGCAGCGCCGCCTTTTCGCGCGAGACATAGGGCTGGGCATAGCCGTCATTCACCAGCTTGATCTGCAGGTCCATGCCCGCGCTCCACAACAGGTCGGCGCGCGGTTTGCCGATCGCACTCTCATGCATGAAGCGGGCGTAGAGATCGCCTGCGGTGATATCGACATAATCGACCTTCAGAAACGGGTATTTGCGACCGAATTCGGCCAGCAAGGGCGCGATTTCCTGGGTATCGGCGGTCGAGTAGATGGTGAGGCGACCATCCTCCCTCGCCCCTTCCTCGATGCGTGCATAGGGCGCCTCATGCGCCGGGATCGAGACGATCGCGGCGCCAAGCAGCAGCAGGATGCGGAACGGCTTGCTCATCATGTGCGGATATGGTCCGACTGCACGCTCTTCTTTCGATGAAACCTGTTCCGGATGCTATACAAAGTGGCGCGGAACAAGAAGGACATAGTCTTGGCAAGAGTTTTGCTGGTTGAGGATGACAGGGCCCTCTCGCGCGGGCTGGTCGGCGCGCTGAGCGCGGAAGGCTATTCGATCGATCCGGCCTATGACGGCGCATCCGCGCTGATGATGGCAAAGGACGAGCCCTATGCGATCATCACCCTCGATGTCGGCCTGCCCGATATTTCGGGCTTCGAGGTGCTGCGCCAGTTGCGGCGCGACGGGTGCAGGATTCCGATCCTGATCCTGACCGCGCGCGATACCGTGGCGGATCGGGTCAAGGGCCTCGATCTGGGTGCCGACGATTATCTGCTGAAACCCTTCGAGCCGATCGAGCTGGCCGCGCGGCTGCGCGCGCTGCTCCGCCGCCCGCCCGGCGATCCCTCCCCCGTGATCCGCATCGGCCGGCTCGAGATCGACCGGACGCGCTGCGTCGCATCGATCGATGGCGAAGCGATCGAGTTACGGCGGCGCGAATGGGTGGTGCTCGAACGCCTCGTCGCGCGGCTGGGCCAGGTGGTGACCAAGGACCGGCTGGCGTCGGAGGTGTTCGGCTATGACGAACCCGTCGCCCCCAATGCGATCGAAGTCTATATCGCGCGCCTGCGCAAGAAGCTGATGCCCCATGGTCCGGCGATCCGGACATTGCGCGGCCTGGGCTATATGATGGAAGCTGACTGACCCTTGGCGTCCCCGCGCCGCACGTCTCTCACCCGGCGACTGCTGTTCGCGCTGGTCGTGCCGATGGCAGGCCTGGCGCTTGCGCTGGGCATTGGCGGGTCGCTGCTGATCAACGACATTGTCGAGCGTGTGAACGACCGGCTGCTCGCCGCATCGGTGCGCTCGATCGCCGAGACATTGTCCGTCGAAAACGGACAGCCGGTCGTCGACCTGCCCCCCTTCTCGCTCGGCATGCTGGAGAATGATTCCCGCGACAATATCTATTACAGCGTCCGCCTCGGCCCGCGATTGATCACCGGCTATGGCGACCTGCCCTCGATCGCGAACGTCAGGCCGGACGAGGGCGACGCCAGTTTCGGCTATGCCGAATATCGGGGAATGCGGGTCCGGATCTCCGCGATCAGGCGCAATTTGCCGAGTTTCGGCGAACCCGTGGTCATCGAGGTCGCCGAAACCCTGGAAGCACGCCGCCAGCTTCGCGAACAGATGATGACCGGGCTGATCGTGCTCGAACTGCTGCTGCTCGGCCTGGTCGTGCTGATCCTGCCCCAGGCGGTCCGCCTCGGCCTGCATCCGCTCGAACCCGTGCGCGCGCATATGGAAACGCGCCGGCCGGACGATTTCGCGCCGCTGCCGATGCAGTATGTCCCGCTCGAACTCGGCAATCTGATCACCGCGTTCAACAGCCTGCTGGCGCGGCTCGACCTGGCGGTCGAGGGGATGCGCCGCTTCACCGCGGATGCGTCGCACCAGATGCGCACCCCGCTTTCCATCCTCCGCGCCCATATCGCGGTGTTGCGCAGCGCGGGCACGAACAGCGATCAGGGCAAGGCCTCGCTCGCCGATATCGAAGCGGCGACCGACCGGCTGCAACGCCTGCTCATCCAGCTTCTGGCGCTTGCCCGTGCGGACAGCATGCATCCGGCCAAGGGCATTTCACCGGCGCCGGTCGATATCGTCGCGCTGACGCGCCGCATCGCCGCCGAACAGGCGCCGCTGGCATTGAAGGCCGATGTCGAACTGATCTTCGAATGCGATGCCGACACCATCGTCGCCGACACCGTCGAAAGCCTTGCCGTCGAACTGATCGCGAACCTTGTCGACAACGCCGTCCATTACAACGAGCCCGGCGGCGAGACGCTGATCGAAGTCCGCCATCATGCCGATGGCGTGCTGGTCAGCATCGAGGATGACGGCCCGGGCATCGCCGCCGAAGATCGCGAAGCGGTGTTCACCCGCTTTCGCCGGCTCGATCGCGATCAGTCGCGCGCGGGAAGCGGCCTCGGCCTCGCGATCGTGAAGTCGCTGAGCGACACGATCGGCGCGCGCGTCACACTCGACGACCCGCGGCGGCACAAGGGGCTGCGGGTCGAAATCCTCTTTGCACGGAAACGCTGACCCTTCCCCCGGCTCTTGCGACAGCTTGGTGTCAGGCGACGCGAATAGCGTTCACGGCACGCAACGCAGGCTGTCGGTGCGCACCGAAAACAACAAATGACCATCGCCTCGGCGCAGCCCCGACACGCAGAGCGATGGCGTAAAAAATTGGGGATGTTTCGTTGAAGCTGCTTCATTCCATCTGCGCCGCGACGGCGCTGGCGCTGGCCGCCGTCCCGGCCCTGGCCGATAACGGCCCGCTTTACGTGCTCGACCATGAAACGGCGCTTCCCAGCACCAACACCGACTGGGACTATAGCAAGCTCGATCCGGGCGGATCCCGTCTGTTCATGGCGCGCCGCAAGGACGGGCTGGTCGTCTATGACGTGGACAGCCATCGCCAGATCGCCGTCATCGAGAATTCGCTGGGCGCCAACGGGCCGCTGCTGCTGCCTGCCTATAATCGCGGCTATGCCGCGATGACCGACGGAAGCCTGCTTAGCTTCGACCTCAAGACGCTCAAGCTGATCGATCGCGTGAAGCTCGCCGAGGACGGCGGACTGAACGGCGCCATGTACGATGCCGCGACCCGCCAGCTGATCGTGGTGACGGGGCAACGCCCGCAACACTCCACCTGGTATCGGATCGATCCCGCGACCGGCAAGCTGCTGGGCACCAGGACCTTCCCCTTCACCAAGATGGACGATCCGGCGAGCGACGGGCGCGGCAATCTCTTCGCACCCGCCCGCTACGACAATGTCATCCTCAAGCTCGATGCCAGGACGCTCGAGGAAAGGGCGCGCTGGACCGTCGGCGATTGCGTTCAGCCGACCGCGGTCGAATATCAATCGCACAGCAACCGGTTGCTGGTCGGATGCCGTGGCGACAAGGCGGTGTTTCTCGCGATCGACGCCGACACCGGCCGGATCGTCGCCACCGTGCCGATCGGCCGCGGCATCGATGGCCTGGCCGTCGACGAGAAGCGCCACCGCGTCCTCACCTCGAACGGCGTCGATGCCAATCTTTCGGTGATCGAGCAGACCGGCGCCGATGGCTATCGCCTGCTCGGCAATGTGATGACGCGTCCGAACGCGAAGATCATGCAGATCGACGAGCGCGACGGACGGCTGTTCATCGTGACCGCCGATCACAGCCTGATCGCCGGCCCCGATGGCGGCCCGCCAACGCCCTATTATCACCCGAACCGCTTCACCGTCCTCACCTATGCGCCGCGCTGAAGCCGTGCGAAGGTTCGACGCGATCAGTCGCCCGGATAGGCGAACTTCAATCGCAACCCCGCGACCAGCGCGTTGCGGCGCGTGGGTTCCCAGCCGGGGTTGATCACATATTGCACATCGGGCTGAACCGACAGATTCGGCCCGATCCTGTGTTCGTAGCTCAGTTCGATCGCGGTCTCGGCCCGATCGAGCGGCGCCGTCCGACGCGCGTCATTGCCCAGCCTGGCATGCGCAATGGCGGCGCCGAACCGCGAACCGTCCACGCCCCAGGTAAGGCCTCCCCCCAGATAGCGGCCGATCAGGTTCACGCGATCATCGGCGATGCCGATGCGGATCCAGCCGTCGAGCTTGTCGGCGAGCTTGCCTTCGACAAGCGCATATGCGCCCCGGCTGGCGCGCAGCTTTTCAGGCGTTCCGCTGAGCGTGTCGAAACGCGACGTATAGGTCCACAAGCCGAGCTGGAAATTGGCATCGGGCGCCAGCTTCACATCGGCCTCGGCAACGATCAGCGCGCCGCGCTGGCCGGGAAAGCGGATCACCACGTCGCGCGGATCGACATGCGATCCCGCAATGGCATCGAACGCGCCAAGCCGCAGCGTATAGCCCGGCCGTTCGGATTTGATCATGAAGCCGATCGAGGTCGCCGGGAAGATCGACGGGCCGTTGACGCCGGACTGCGAGAATTCGGGGCCCACCCCATGCGAACTGTTGATGAAGAAGGCGCCGACATCCTGGACGTCGAATTCGGTGTTGAGGTCGATCAACCCGCCCTTGACCGACAGGCCGCCCTTGCCGACCGGCACCGACATCCACGCCTCGAGCAACCGCAATCCGCGCCGCGCCTCGACATTGCTCACGACCTGCGCGTCGCCGACATGCCGACCGGAAAATTCCGGCCCCTGGGTGAACATCAGATCGGCAAAGCCGGTCACGCCGTCGAGCCCGATGGCATTGCCGTCGAACTCGGCGGTCAGGTCCGCGCGACCCATCCAGTCGAAACCACGATCCTCGCCGCCGTCGATCAGCCCGAAAAGATCGGTGACATAGCTGCCGCCGAGCTTGACCGGATCCTCACCCTCGTTTGCCCGGGCGGTTTCGCCGACAAGCGCGAGGCCGGCGGCGCACAGGCAATGTTGCAGTCCAAACCCACGAAGCATCAGGCATATTCTCCGAACAATTCAAGCCACGCCTGAAAGCGAACCGGGGGACCAGCGGACATTGTCCTCGACCATGACGTCGAGCGCGCGCGCGGCGTCGGCGGAGAGTGCGATCTCGCCTTCCGAAACGCGACCCGCCGCCATGACCACGCGGAACCGGTCCAATATGGTGTTGCACACCAGATGCTCGGGCGCGCCGGGTTCGGCGGCCGGCGAAAGCGCGGTCAGCGGGCCTTCGCGGCTCAGCCGGACGGTCGCGATCGAATCGCGGTCGCAATGCACCTGCGGGCCGGCGTCGAACACGTCGACATAGCCTTCGAAGCGAAACCCCTCGCGCTTGAGCATCGCCATCGCCGGGGCGCTGTCCTGATGCGGCTTGCCGATCACCTCGCGCGCGCTTTCGGGCAGCAGGTCGATATAGATCGGATGCTTGGGCATCAGGTCGGCGATGAAATCCGACCCGCGCACGGCGCTGATCCGGTCGGCGGTGGCGAAATCCATGTTGAAGAAGCGCGCGCCCACCGCGTCCCAGAAGGGGCTCTTCCCCTCCGCATCCTGCCATCCGCGCATCTCGGCCATCACCAGCGGCGAGACGAGATCGGGAAAGGCCGCCGCCAGCATGTAGCGGCTGCGCGCGAGCAGGCGTCCGGCCCCTGTCCCCTTGAGCTCGGGGCGAACCGCCAGCGTGCCCACCTCCGTCGTGCCGGTATAGTCGTTGGCGAGCGACAGCGTCTCCGCCGTGGTCGCGATACCCAGCGCCTGCGAACGCTGGACGTGCTTCAGCCGCTTGTACGAGAAGAATCCATAAGGCGCGCCGACATGCGGATAGAGCGCGGCGGTGCCGAGCAGCGCGCCGCTTTCGGGATCGGCGAGCACCAGCAGATAATGCGCGTCGCCGCGATCGATCGTGCCACGGAAACTGGCGACCGACCCCTCGACCTTCGCGGCCAGGCTGTCGCGATCCGCCGGCAGCGTCGTCATGCCCGGTCCCAGGCTCTCGGCAAGATCGATCAGCGCATCCAGGTCGCCCGTCTCGATCGGTCTAACCGCCCACATCAGTGTCCATCCTTTCCATCCGCGTAGATTTTCACCAGCCGGTACAGGAAAGTGCGCGCATCGAGCAACGACTTGACTCGCACACGCTCATCGAGCCCATGGACGCCATTGCCGTCCGGATCGACGAACACCGCCGAAATGCCATAAGTGGGAATGCCCGCGGCCAGAAGGAAACGGCCGTCGGTCGCCCCGGTCGAGATGCTGGGTATCACCGGCACGCCCGGCCAGAGCTGCTTTGCGATCGCCTCGACCGGTCCCATGATGGCGCGGGTGAGCGGCGGCGCGGGAGAAACCGGCCCCGGCTCTCCGGCCAGTGTCAGCTCCACCGAAGGGTCGGCGGCGACCTCGACCAGCATCTTGCGGATATCGTCGACCGACTGGCCGGGAAGGATGCGGCAATTCACATTGGCTTCGGCATGCTGGGCCAGCGCGTTGGGGGCATGGCCGGCATTGACCATGGTCGAGACGCAAGTGGTGCGCAGCGTCGCGTTCCAGACCGGCGATGCGTCCGAAATACGCGCATAGGCGGCCGCATCCGCGCTGCCCGTGCCGATCGCCTGCATGTCCGTGCGCTGCTGGCCCTGATAGAGCGCGGCCGACTGCGCAAAGAAACTGCGGGTCACTTCGCCGGGGGTGGTCGGAAAGGTGAAGGCGCCGATCCGGCCGAGCACATTGGCGAGCCGGGTGATCGCATTGTCCTTGCCCGGGCGCGAACTGTGCCCGCCGGGGCTGGTCGCGACCAGCTTATAATCCTGATAGATCTTCTCGCCGGCCTGGACGCCGAACAGCACCGGCTTGCCCGCTTCGTCCAGAAAACCCTTGCCGCCCTCATTGACCGCAAAGCCCGCCTTCAACGCATCGGGCCGCGTCTTGAGCAGATATTGCACGCCGTTGAAAACCGAGTCGGTCTCCTCGCCACAGGTCAGCGCGAGCTTGATCGTGCGCCGCGGCTTGAATCCCTCTTCGCGATAACGGACCAGCGCATCGACGAACGCGGACGCCATCGCCTTGTCGTCGATCGCGCCGCGCGCGTAGAAATAGCCATTCTCCTCGACGAGCTTGAACGGGTCGCGCTTCCAGTCCGAACGCTTGGCTTCGACCACATCGATATGCGCGACAAGCAGGACGGCCGGCGCCTTCGCATCGCTGCCGGGAAGTCGCGCGATCAGATTGCCCTGTCTGGGGAAATCGGGCGGCACCACCACTTCGGCGTCGCTTTGCGGCAGGCCGGCCGCAATCAGCCTTGCGCGCATCTTTTCGGACGCCACCGTACAGCTGCCCTCGGACAGCGTCGTGTTGGTTTCGATCAACTCGCGATAAAGGTCGCGGAAACGCGCCTCGTCATCGGCGGCCAGCGCGGGAACCGCCCATGCCAGGCCGAACAGGACGACCAATCCGCCAAACATGCCGTGCTTCCGGCGCATGATCCCCCTCTCCTTCCGTTTGCCGTTCGCCGCGAGACGCGCCTTAGAGACGATCCGGTTCGGATTAAACCGGATCGACTCTGGATTTCCTTTGTTTCCCATGATTTCCAGGCCGGCAGGTGATTCCACCTGCCTCGAAATCACTCCAGCTCTAGCCCGAAGCCCTCTCATCGCGCTGTCCCATCCGGGCCATCGATTTGTGCGATCGCGTCGATAAAGGCGAAACTGCTGCGCAACGCGACCAGATGCGCGTCACGCGTCGCATCCGGGGTTTCACGCATCCAGCCATGATCGGCATCGGGGATGAACAGGGTCTCGACGCGATTGCCGAACATGCGCATCCGCGCCGCCATCGCTTCCGACTGCGCCATCGAAACCGTCATATCGCCGCTGCCATGGATCAGGAGCATCGGCGGCGCGCCTTTCGCGACATAGGTGATGGGGCTCGCCGACTTCGCAAGCGCCGCGCAGTCGCCGTCACATCCCAGCAGCGCCGTCACATTGGTCGACTTGTATTGCGCCAGGTCGAACGGACCATACCAGGTCACGATCCCCTGCACGCAATCGGGTGCGACCGACGCCGCGGCTGCTTCGCCACGCTCGGCGCGGCCGGTCGAGGGTTCGGGTACGAATGCGGGATCGTTGCAGGTCAGGCCCGCCATCGCGACCAGATAGGCGCCGGCCGATCCGCCCCACAGGATCACGCGATCGGGATCGATGCCATAGCGGTCCGCATTGGCGCGGAGATATCGAACCGCGGCGCGCACGTCCTTGACCGCCGCAGGGTAGCGCGCCTCACCCGTCAGTCGATAATTGACCGAAGCGACGACATAGCCGCGCCCCGCGAGCGCCCCGAGCACGCCGGGCCAATCCGAAAATGCCGCCGATGTACGGGCATCGCCACGGCTCCAGCCGCCGCCATGCACCCAGATGACCAGCGGCCGCCGCGCCTGTTGCGCACGGCCGGCATGAAGATAGAGATCGAGCGTCAGCGGCCGATACCCGACGAGATTGGCGAATTCGACATTGGGCAGCGCCACGATATCGCCGGGGAAAGCCGCCGGGGTTTCGGGAAATCGGTCCCCGCGCACGGTCTGCGGCGCGATCTCCGCTTCGATATGCCGACCGCCCGGCGCCGCGGATACCGCCGACGCCAATGCCGCCATGCCTGGAATCAGCCAGTGCATTCAACCTCCCTCTCTTATCGAGGGTGAGATAGCGGGGCTGCCTTTCACTGACCTGTCAGCGCGGTTCGTTCGGCCAGACCAAAGTGACGCGCAGTCCCCCCATGTCCGACCGGCCGAGCGCAATGCTTCCCTCAGTCGCCTCGACCAGATCGCGGACGATCGAGAGGCCGAGGCCATGGCCCGGGCCTGCTTCGTCGAGCCGTCCGCCGCGCACCAGCGCCGCGGCGGCATGATCCTCGGCAATGCCCGGGCCGTCATCCTCCACGCTCAGCGTCACGCCGTCGCCTTCGATGCGTCCGGCAACCCGCACGACGCGGCGGGCATGGCGCACCGCATTCTCGATCAATGCGCCGAGCAGTTCCGCCAGATCCTCGGTCGCGACGGGCGCGCGCAGGCCATCCGCAAAATCGGTATCGAACACGATCCGCTCGCCATGTTCGGTGCGCTCGATCACGCTGATCAGCCCTTCGGTCACCGTTGCCGGACAGGAATCGGCGATCTCCGCCGCACCGCGCGCGGCCGCGGCACGCGAACGGGCCAATTCGGCTTCGAGCGCCGCGCCGACCGCCGCGATCGCGCGATCGAGGCCATCGGCGGGTTCGATCGCGCCCGCCGCCCGCGCGCGCCTGCTCTGCGCGGCGAGGACGGCGAGCGGGGTCTTCAGGCTATGCGCCAGGTCGGCCGCGCGTTTGCGGGCACGGACCAGATCGGCCTCGCGCGTATCGGCCAGCGCATTGATCGCACCGGTCAAGGGACTCACTTCACGCGGATAATCGCCCGACAGGCGCGCGGCGGCACTGCGGCGCAGCCGATCGATCTCCCCCTGGATCCGCGCAAGCGGACGAAGGCCAAGTCCGACCTGGGCATAGGCGGCCACCGACAGCGCCAGCCAGAGCAGGGCCAGCGATGCGGCGAGTTCGCGTCCGAATTCGGTATAGGCGATCTCCATCTCGCGATTGTCCTGCGCCACCTGCACCAGCACTTGCGGCCCGTGGCGATCGGGCCGGATCAACCGGCTCACGATCATCAATTCCTCGCGAAAAGGTCCCATCTTCTCGTCGGTGGTCCACGCGGTCGCGGAGGGCCGATCCGGCCTCGGCAGCGACTGGTCCCATAAAGAGAAGGAACGCTGCGCGCCTTTGGGTGTGGCAAGCTGCCAGTAAAGGCCGCTTGCCAGGCTTTCGAACCGATTGTCCTGCAGCGGAGTATCGGCGATCGGCGCGCCATCGGGCCCGATCCTGAGATCGGCGATCAGGGTTTCGGCCGAGCGGATCAGCGCCTGGGTCTCGCGCCGTTCGACATGGCGCTCGAACAGCCATGTCATGCCGATCCAGGCGAGGGCGAGCGCGACGAAGAGGCCGATCGCCGCACCCAGCAACAGGCGCAGGCGCAGCGACGGCAATCTCAAGGTCGCGGCTCCGGCAGCATATAGCCGAATCCGCGCCGGGTCTCGATCATCTCCGCCCCCAGCTTGCGCCGCAGCCGTGCGACCAGCGCCTCGACGGCATTGGCGTCGTTAGCGTCGTCCACGCCGTAAAGCGCCTCGGCGATCTCGCCCGCCGACACCGGCTGGCCCGGCCGGTGCGCGAGGATATCGAGAAAGCGGAATTCGAGCGGTGAGAGGCGAACGGGACGGTCGTTGACCATGGCGGTCATCCGGCTCGTATCGAGCGACAGCCCGCCGACGCTGAGCACCGGCGAAAGATGCCCCGCGGTGCGTCGGATCAGCCCGCGAACGCGCGCGATCAATTCACCGGTGGCGAAGGGCTTGGCGAGATAATCGTCGGCACCCGCTTCGATCCCCTCGACCTTCTCCGTCCAGTCGCTGCGCGCCGTCAGGATGATGACGGGGAAGCTGCGCCCGGCCGCGCGCCAGCGCTTGAGCACGGTGAGGCCATCGAGCCGCGGCAGGCCGAGATCGAGAATCGCGACCGCATAATCCTCGACATCGCCCTTGAACCAGGCATCCTCGCCCTCAACGGCATGATCGACCAGGAATCCGGCCCCGGTCAGCGCATCGACCAGGTCGGCACCGACATCCGGATCATCCTCGACCAGCAAAAGACGCATCAATTGTCCTCGATTTCCATCAGGGCACCGGTCCGGGCATTGAGTTCGACTTCACGGACCCGGCCGTCGGCGGTCAGGATCTTGACCTCGTATTTTATACCCCATTTTTCCAGTTCGAGATCCACCTTGATCACATCGCCGGGCACCAGCTTCTTCGCGATCGCGATCACCCTGGGCAGCGGCAGCAACTCGCGGCGCTTCATCGCCGCGCGGATGATCGCGCGCTCCTCCGCCTTGCCTTCGATCTTGGGCCGCTCGCCGGCCTGGCCGACGCCGGGGAACGACGTCGCCAAAATGCCACCGCCAGCCAATATGGCAGCGGCAAGGCCGAGGCGGCGCAGAAAGGCATGGGTCTTCATCCTCACGACGCTATCAGCCGATTGCTGACGCCAGGCTGACGGCCGGTGCAGGCCGGCCGTCAGGGAGGATCGGGCACATGCGGCACCATCAGTTCGCAAGGGAGCCTTCATATGCCATCCATACCGCACGCCGCCGTCGGAACCATCGCCTTCATGTTGGTGGCAGCGGCCCCTATGGGTGCGGTGCTGGCGCAGACCGCGGACAAGACGGGTGTCAGCATATTCGACGCCGATTATTTCGCGCGATCGCAGCCCTCCTCCGCGCTGGACATGGTCAATCTGCTGCCGGGCTTCAGGCTGACCGAGGGCAATGCCGAACTGCGCGGCTATTCGGGCGCGGGCGGCAATGTGCTGATCGACGGGCAACGTCCGGCCAGCAAGCAGGATACGCTCGAAACCATTCTCAAGCGCATCCCCGCGCGCAGCATCGAACGGATCGAGCTGATCCGCAGCGGCTCGGGTTTCGACATGCAGGGACATGCGATCCTCGCCAATGTCGTGCGCAACCATTCGGCATCGCTCAACGGGCGGGTGGAGGCCGAATATGCCAATTTCAAACATGGCTATGACGCGCCCCGCCTGGCGGGGGAGCTGCGCTATGTGACCGGAGACCGCATCCTCGACGTCTCCGGCGCGATCTATCGCGAGATCGACGACGAGCATGGCTTCGGCACGCGCAATCGCTACGCGGCGGACGGCACGCCGGTCCGCCTCGCGACCTATGGCCAGCCCGAGGGCAACAATATCCGCGAGGCCGCCGCCAGCTATCAGCAGGGGCTGGCCGGCGGCACGGTGCGCCTGAACGGCCTCTATAAAATGAAGAAGATGTTCGCGAACATCAGCGACGCGGTCACCCTGCCCAGCCGCTTCGACGCATCGGGCACTGAACGGGTGAACACCGAGGCCACCGAGCTCGGCCTGCATTACGACCGCGCGCTCGGCGCGCGAACTCAGTTGGAATTCCTGGCACTGCGGCGGACCACCGGAGTCGACGGCACCGACAAATCCTTCTCTCCCGGCGGCAGCGACGTGACGCGCGAGAATTCCGATGCGACCGAAACCATCGTTCGCACCGTGATCCGGCATCAGGCGGGGAACCTCTCTTTCGAGGGCGGCGTGGAAGGCGCGCTCAACACGCTCGACAGCCGCAACGCGCTGGAGGAGGACGGCGTGAACATCCCCCTTCCCGCCGCGAACGTCCGCGTCGAGGAGAAGCGCGCCGAAGCCTTCATCATCACGACCTGGCGCGCCGCCCCCAGCCTGACCGTCGAAGCGGGCACGCGCTTCGAGATGTCGCGGCTGACGCAGAGCGGAGACAGCACGCTCAGCAAATCGCTATCCTTCCTGAAGCCGCGCATGCTGGTGCGCTGGACACCGTCCAAGCGCGACGAGGTCCGCGCCCTGGTCGAGCGTGTGGTCGGCCAGCTCGACTTCGGCGATTTCGTCAGCTCCGCATCGCTCACCGGCGGCAACGTCACCGCCGGCAACAAGGATCTGGAGCCCGACAGCCTGTGGCGCGGAGAGCTCGCCTGGGAACATCATATCGGCGACGGATCGGTGGTGCTGACGGCGCGGCACGAGGAGATCAGCGACGTCGTCGATCGCGTGCCCGTTTTCGACGGGACCAGGGTGTTCGACGCCGTCGGCAATATCGGCGACGGCAAGCGCGACCAGCTTCAGATCGACCTGAACATGCCGCTCGACCAATGGGGGCTAAAAGGCATCACCGTCCAGGCGAACGGCGTCTATACGCGCAGCCGCGTCGCCGATCCCGTCACTGGCGAACGGCGCAGCATTTCGGAAGACAAGCCGGTCGAGGGCAAGATCAGCCTGACCCACGACCTGACCGCGCTGCGCCTGCGCTGGGGCGTCAACTATGTGCTTGCCGAGAAGGAGACGAGCTACAAGATCGACGAGATCGAGGTCGATCGCGTCTCCAACCGCGTCGACCTGTTCGTCGAATACAAGCCCGACGAGAAATGGACGCTCCGCGCCTTCGCCAAGAACGTCACCAACAGCCCGGTGGTGCGTACCCGCACCATCTATACCGGGCTGCGCGATACCGCGCCGCTCAAATATCTCGAGCAGCGCCGACTCAACAGCGGCCCGTATTTCGGATTGACGGTGCAGCGCGCTTTCGGCGGTTAGATATTTGTGATCGCATCGTTTTGCGGAAAACCGGTTCCCACCTTTCCACACGATGCTCTAAAATCCGCATGTAAGGCTGGTGACAGCAATGCCGCCTAGCCTCCCCTCGACGAATTGCGTCGAGGGGGAGAGCGATATGAAGATCAGGTCGTTATTGGCGGTGCCGGCCTTGTTGATGGCTGCCCAGCTTTGCTGCGCATCGGCTCAGGCCGCTCCCGTCAAACCGAACGAAGGCCGCCTCGACGCCTCGGTCGATACCGAAGCAGGTGACGTCCAGACCCGGCTGGAGGCGATGCGGCACGACCAATATGCGATCCAGCAGCAGCTCTACGCTTTGCAGTTCAACCAGAGCTATGGCGACCGGGTCCGGATGCAGCAATTGCTCTATCCCAATCGTGATGGAGACATCACGCCCGCTTATATCTTCACCGCGCGCAACCAGCCTGAAACCGGCACGCCGGCGCGCAGCAAGCCCGGCCTGGTGATCGTCCATGGCGGCTATCACGGCAATCTAGACAACAATATGTTCGTGCTGATCGCCAACGCCGTCGAGCGCGGTTATGTCGTGATCTTTCCCGAATATCGCGGCAGTCGCGGCTATGGAAAGGCGCATTACGACGCGGTCGATTTCGGCGGCAAGGAAGTCGACGATGTCGTCGCGGCGGGCGAGCATCTGCTCAAGACCCATGCGGAGGTCGATCCGGCGCGATTGGGCATTTATGGCCGCAGCAAAGGCGGCATGATCACGCTGCTCGCGATCGAGCGCTTTCCCAAGATGTTCGCCGCCGCCGTGCACAATGTCGGGCTGGCCGACATGGTCGCCTATATGGCCTATAAGCCCGCCTTTCGCGGCGACGACATCGCCAAGCAGCCGCGCTTCGGCGGCAAGGGGCCCTCGGAGGATCTGGTGCCCTATATCGACGTGTCGCCGATCAACCATGTCGACCTGATCGAAACGCCGGTGCTGGTGCAATCGACGACCGGAGACCGGACCGCGCCGGTCCAGCTTCACGCCGGCCGGTTGATCGACGCGCTCAAGGCGCGCGGCAAGGTCTTCGAATCGAAGATCTACGACATGGCGCCCGGCGGCCATCTGTTCGCGCAGGCGGACAGCGACGCCGCACGCGATGCGCAGGCGGCGGTGTTCGATTTCCTCGGGCGCTATCTCAAACGCTGAGCATCAGCGCCCGGCGATGGCCGACAGGAAAGTCTCCACCCCGATATTGCGGCCGCACAGGACGATCGCGACCTTGGCGCCGCGATAGCGATCCGCCGCGGCGATGAAACCGGCAAGCGCCACGCCGGCCGCGCCTTCGACGATCCAGCGTTCGCTGCGCGCGATCCGCGCCATCGCATCGGCGATCGCTGCCTCGTCGACCGTCACCATATCGTCGATCACCGCCTCGCAGATCGGATAGGTGACCGAACCGGCCTCGATCGCGCCCGCCGTTCCGTCGGAGAGCGTCGGCCCTTCCGCGACATCGACGATCCCTCCGGCCTCGATCGCGCGCAACATGCAGGCTGAATTCTCGGGCCAGCATCCGACGACGCGCAATTCGGGCCGCAGTGCCTTCAGCGCGGTGCCGGTCCCGCCGATCAGCCCGCCGCCGCCGACCGCGATGAACACCGCGTCCAGATCGGGCGCCTGATCGAACAATTCCATGCCGAGCGTGCCCTGCCCCGCGACGATGTCGAGATCGTTATAGGGGGAGACATAGATCAGCCCTTCGGCGGCGGCGGCTTCGCGCGCGCTGGTTTCGGCGAGGATCGGCGGTCCGTCGACCAGCACCAGTTCCGCACCCAGCGCGCGGATCGCATCGAGTTTGGAGGGCACCGTCGATGCCGCGACATGAACGCGCACGGGAATGCCCGCCAGCCGCCCTGCCCGCGCGGCAGCCTGGCCGTGGTTGCCCGTCGACGCGGTGATGACGCCTCGCATTTCGCCGGCTTCGGCCAGCAACCGCAGCTTGTTGGTCGCGCCGCGCAGCTTGAACGATCCGGTCGGCTGATGATGCTCGCATTTCAGCCAGACATCGGCGCCGAACTCGGTCGACAGGGCATGGCTGCGCTCCAGCGGCGTCACCGGCACCTGGGGACGGATCGCCGCATGTGCCTCGCGAATCCGGTCCAGCAAATCCGTCATCGAGATCCTCCCTTGCCTTGCACCATTTCACCTATTAGACATATCAGTCTAATTTGGACAATAGAGAATATGCCGATGCCGGTTTCCTGCCCCGTGCTGACGAATGCGGTTGGAATGGCCGACGCCATCGCCGCGCTGTTCCGCCCTTTCGTCGAAGCGGTCGTCCATGATCTGGGGTCGGATGCGGTTGCGCATGTCGCCAATCCTTTGTCGCCGCGGACGATCGGCGACCCTTCCGATCTCGGCGAAATCCGTTTCGCGCCCGACGCCGTCGTGATCGGCCCCTATGACAAGGTGAATTTCGACGGCCGCCGCCTGCGCTCGATCTCGGTGGTGCAGCGCGACGATGCCGGCACGCCGCGCGCGATGCTGTGCATCAATGCCGACGTCACCGAATTCGAAGCGCTTCGCCGCTTGCTAGGCACGATGCTCGGCAGCGAGGATGTCGGCACGACGATCGACACCGCATTCCATGAGGACTGGCATGAGCGGATCAACCGCTTCGTTGCCGCCTGGACAGCACAGCATGGCCTGACCATCGCCCGCCTCGACCGCGATCAGCGCCGCGCATTGATCGGCGCGATCCGCGATTCCGGCGGGCTGGAGCGCAAGCATGCCGCCGCCTATGTCGCGCGCATGCTCGGGATCAGCCGCGCGACGCTCTATAACGAACTGGCCCGCATGCGGGACGATGCGGCATGAGGGTGGCGGCACGTCCCGAGATCCTCGCCGCGCTCGACGAGGATGATGCGATCGCCGCGATCGAGGGCGGGTTTCGCCGCCTCGCCCGCGGCGAAACCCAGATCGCGCCGGTCGGGCATCTCACCTTCCCCGCGCCCGGCGATTGCCACATCAAGAGCGCCTATGTCGCGGGCGAGGACGCGTTCGTCGTGAAGGTCGCGACCGGTTTCTACGACAATCCCCGGATCGGACTCCCATCGAGCAACGGCTTCATGGCACTGATGAGCGCGCGCACCGGCGAGATGCTGTGCCTGCTCCACGACCAGGGCATGCTGACCGATCACCGCACCGCCATGGCCGGCGCGATCGCCGCCCGCCTGATCGCGCGGCCGGATGCGAAGACGCTCGGCATCGTCGGTGCCGGCATTCAGGCGCGGATGCAGGGCGAGCTCATCGCGCGCCGGCTCGGTTTCGAGACCATCCTCGTCCACGCGCGCAAGCCGGACGCGGCCGAGACACTGGCCGCGCATCTCGGTGGGCACGCGACCGACCTGGAAACGCTCTGCGCGCGCGCCGATCTGATCGTCACCACCACGCCCGCCCGCGCGCCGATCATTGCCGACGGACTGATCGGACCAGGCGCCCGGATCGTCGCCGTCGGCGCGGACACGCCGGGCAAGCAGGAACTCGACACCCGCATCCTGGGCCGGGCGCGCATTGTGGTCGATTCAGCCGATCAATGCGTCGATCATGGAGAGGCCGGCTGGGCGGTGCGCGCCGGGCTGGTCGACCGGGCTTCGTTGCTTCAGCTCGGCGCATTGCTCGACAGTCCGGTAATCTTCGCGGCCAACGACATCGTCGTCGCCGACCTGACCGGCGTCGCCATCCAGGACTATGCGATCGCGCATTCGGTATGGCGCGCTATGGAGCGTCGCTGATCCCGGAAATACCATTGTCATTCCCGCGAACGCGGGAATCCAGTGTCGTAGAGCTCTATGATCGACATCGTCTGGATTCCCGCGTTCGCGGGAATGACAGGCAGAACAGTTATTTCACATATTTGTCGAGCCAGGCGAAGATCCGCGCATAGGCGTCGTCGCGCTCGGGCTGGTCGCCATGCATGAAGATATGGCCACCCGGCGCATTCTCGTAGATCTTGGAGTCGAAGACCTTGTTGCGCGCCTTCAGCGCGTCGAGCAGGCGGCCGGTATGGAGGGTGATCGGCGCGATCGTGTCGCCCGTGCTTGCCATCACCAGCAGCGGCGTCTGGATCTTGTCGACATGGTTGATCGGCGAGACCGCCATATAGGCGGCGAGATTGTCGTTGGGCAGCTTGCCGCCGAAGCTGGGATTCTCGCGCGCGACCTCCTGCCGCCGATATTCGGGCTTGTACGCCATATAGGCGACGAAATCGGTCAGGCCGACGACATCGACAGCGGCCTTGAACTTGGTCGGCTGCTGCTGGATCGCGAGCAGGGTGATCATCCCGCCCCGGCTTTCGCCGACGATCGCCAGTCGCGCGGGATCGGCGAAGGGCTTGCGCGCGATATAGTCGGCGGCGGCGAGCACGTCAGCGGTATCGGTCACGCCATAATCATTGCGGAAATGGTTGGATCCATAGCCGCGGCTGCCGCGATATTCCGGGAAGATCACGACATAGCCGCGCTCCACCAGGCTGGTGATCAGCGGAAACCATTCGACGTTGAACCGCTCATGGAAACCGCCATGGACGACCACCACCGCCGGACGCCGCTCGCCCGCAGGCACGCCGGCGGCAGGGGTGAAGACATAGCCGGGAATCAGTTCGGTGCCCGAGGGATATTGGACGAAATCGAGATTGGTCGTGCGGCCATGCTTCAGCATGAATTCGATGCGGATATTCTGCTGCTGCGCTTCGAACACCTCATGCTGGATGATCTCCAGCTTGGTCTCCGCATCCTTGGCATCGAGATTGATATAGCTGGTAAGCGCCCCCTCGGCGGGCGGCGCGCCCTTGGCCGGCTTCTGCGCCATTGCGGGCATCGCGCAGGCAAGGGCCGCCAAAGCGGCAAGGGTCGAACGGATCATGCGCTTCATGCGGACTTGGCCCTTTCGCTGGCGTCGGGTGACGGTTTCAATCGGCTGGCCAGTTCGAGGTGGCGGCGCATCAATGTCGCCGCCCAGGCCTGGTCGCCGGCTTCGAGCGCATCGAGGATCTCGATATGCTCATGGCAGCAGGCCGCGATGCGATCATTGCCATAGGTCCAGCTGTAATTCTGGAAGCGGCGGATCTGGTTCTGTTGCTGCACCGCCTGATGGAAAAAGGCGTTGCCCGAGCACAAGGCCAGCGTCTCGTGGAAATCGGCGTTCATCGCGAAGAAGCGCACCATCGACAATTGGTCCGGCGGCGTCGCCAGCGTCGCCTCATGGTCGCGCCGCGATCGTGCGGCCCAGCGCCGATCGAGCTCGAAACCCGGCTGCTCCAGGGCCGCCGGCTCGATCACCAGGCGGAAACGATAGCTTTCGTCATGGCTTTCGACCGAGCGCAGCAACGGCGCGAACCGCCAGCCATAGCCCGGATTGCGCTCGATCACCCGGTCGCTCGCCATGCGCTGGAGCACGCGCAGCAAGGTGCTGCGGCCGACGGGATATTGGCGCAGCATGTCCGCCTCGGAGAAATTCTCCTCCAGCCGATGGTTCAGGAAATCCTGCGCGATCGCGACGTAGAGATCCTCTTCTTCGTCCGATGCGATCGGCGCCTGGGTGAGCGCGCGGATGCGGTCGGCCGACGCCGTGACATGATAGCCGCGACGCGGCCCGGCCGGCGCGACCACCTTGAGCTCGGTCAATTGCTCCAGTGCCGATCGTACCGGCGTGCGCGACACGTTGAGCGCCTCCGCCAGCCCGGATTCGGTCAAATGGCCGCCATCATGCAGCGCATGGTCGCGGATATACTCGAGGATCTGCGTCACGACCTTGCGCGAAAGCTTGCCGGGCTCCCCACGGGCATCGTCCTTGACCACATGCAGCGTCATTCAAGCCTCGCTCACGAATTTGGTGACCAGATAGGCGTCCAGCCCCTCGCTGCCGCCTTCGCTGCCATAGCCGCTGTCCTTGACCCCGCCGAACGGCGTTTCGGGCCAGGTCAGGCTGAAACTGTTGAGGCCGATCATCCCGCTTTCGACCTCGTGGCGGATCTGCGCGGCGCGGTCGCAATCCCGGGTAAAGGCATAGGCGGCCAGGCCATAGGGCAGTCGATTGGCCTCGACGATCGCATCCTCGATCGCGGTGAAGCGACGGGTGAAGGCGACCGGCCCGAACGGCTCGTCATGCATCGCCTGCGCCGACAGCGGCACATCGGCGATCAGTGCGGGCGCGCGAAAATGCCCGGCGTTGAACAGCCGTTCGCCACCGGCGACCAGCCGGCCGCCCTGTGCCACGGCATCGTCGATCAGCGCGCCGACCGCCTGTTCGCGGCGCGCATTGATCATCGGCCCCATGTCGTTCGCGGCATCCAGCCCGTTGCCGATCCGCATTGTCGCCATCGCCTGCGCGAAACCTGCGACAAAGCGGTCATGCACGCCGTCCTGCACCAGGAAGCGGGTCGGCGAGGTGCAGACCTGGCCGGCATTGCGGAACTTGGCGTGCACGCTCGCTTTCGCCACGCGCTCGATATCGGCGTCGTCGCAGATGATGACAGGCGCGTGGCCGCCCAATTCCAGCGTGACCCGCTTCAAATGCTCGCCGGCCTGGCGCGCGATCAGCCGGCCGACCGCGGTCGAGCCGGTGAAGGAGAGTTTGCGGATGTCGGGATGCGCGATGAGATGTGCCGAGATTTCCGCGGGCACGCCGAAGACCATGCTCAGCACGCCCTTTGGCAGGCCGGCATCGTCGAGCGCGCGCGCCAGCGCCAGCGCGGCGCCGGGCGTCTCTTCGGACGGTTTGACGATGCACGGGCAGCCCGCGGCCAATGCGGGCGCCAGCTTGCGCGCGACCTGGCTCGCCGGAAAATTCCAGGGTGCGAAGGCTGCGACCACGCCGACCGGCTCGCGCAGCGCGGCGAGCATCGCCATGCCCGGACGCGCCGGGATCAGCCGGCCATAGGCGCGCCGCGCTTCCTCCGCATACCAGTCGAAATAATCGGCGGAGGATGACAGTTCGACACGCGACTGGGCGATCGGCTTGCCCTGTTCGCGGGTTAGCGTCTGCGCATTTTCCTCGATCCGTTCGCGCATCAGCGACGCGGCGCGGCGCAGGATCGCGTAGCGTTCCATCACCGGCGTGTCGCGCCACGCGCGAAAACCCTTTGCCGCGGCATCGGCGGCGCGGTCGAGATCGGCCATGGTCGCCATCGGCAGCGCGCCCAGTGTTTCGCCGGTCGCCGGGTCGAGCACAAGCGCAGTGTCGCGCGCCTCCGCGCCGATCCATTCGCCGGCAACGAACAGGTGAAGCGCCGGATAACTGCCAGCCATGATCAATCGACCGTGCGCAGCGCGGTGCGGATCGTATCGACGAGCGTACCGATCTGATCCTGCGAGATGATCAGCGGCGGCGACAGCATCATCGTGTCGCCGGCCGTACGGACCAGCACGCCCGCGTCGAAACAGGCCTGGTTGACCGCGGTGCCGCGCGCACCCGGCGCGCCGTCGCGTGGGGAGAGGTCGATCCCGGCCAGCAGGCCGAATGTCCGGATGTCGGCGACATTGGGCGCGTCGCGCAGCGAATGGATCGCATCCTCCCACACCGGCATGATCGCCGTGCCCTGATCGAGCAGCCCGTCCTGATAGACGTCGAGCGCGGCCAGCGCTGCGGCGCAGGCCAAAGGATGCGCCGAATAGGTATAGCCGTGCGAAAGCTCGATCTGCTCGGCCGGCTTGGTCATGAACGCGTCATGGACCGCGCCGCTGACCAGCACGCCGCCCATCGGCACCGCACCATTGGTCATGCCCTTGGCGCACGTGATCAGATCGGGCGTGACGCCCAGGCGATCCGCGCCGAACATCGGGCCGGTGCGGCCGAAGCCGGTGATCACTTCGTCGAAGATCAGCAATATGCCGTGCTGCGTGCACAACGCGCGCAACCGCTCAAGATAACCGACCGGCGGCGGATAGACTCCGCCCGATCCGGTGATGGGCTCGACGATCACCGCCGCGATCGTCGCGGGATCGTGGAGCGTGATGAGCTGCGCCAGTTCCTCGGCATAATGCGCGCCCTCGGTCGGCTGACCGCGCGAAAAGGCGGAGCGCGCCGGATCGTAGGGCAGCGACAGATGATCGACATCGGGAAGCAGCGGGCCGAATTCGCGCTTGTGACGGGCGATGCCGCCGACCGACAATCCGCCGAAATTGACGCCGTGATAGCTTTTGTGCCGGCCGATCAGCCGCGTCCGATCCGGCTCGCCGCGCGCGCGATGATAACCGCGTGCGATCTTGAGCGCGGTATCGACCGATTCCGATCCCGAATTGGTGAAGAACACATGATCGATGCCCTCGGGCGATGCCGCCGTCAGCCTGCTCGCCAGTTCGAACGCCGCGGGATGGCTCATCGAGAAGGACGAGACAAAATCGAGGCCGGCGGCCTGACGCTGGATCGCCTGGACGATATGCGGCTGGCTGTGGCCGGCATTGACGCACCACAGGCCCGCAATCCCGTCGAGCACCTGTCGATTATCGTCGGTGGTGTAATAGGCGCCCGTCGCGCCGACGAACATCCGCTTCGCTTTCCGGAACGCGCGCTGCGCCGTGAAGGGCATCCAGAAGGATTCGAGCGAATTGGGGAGCGTGTTGGCGGTCGCGTGCATCATCTGATTCCAGTTGTGAACGGTGATTGTATTTTTCTACTAATAAGTACATTGGTATCGCGAACGCAACGGCGTGACAAGGGCGGGAGGAAAAATATGCGTCGCACAGCTCGGGCGATATGGGGCACCGCACTGGCATTGCTGCTGTCCACCGGCGCCGGTGCACAGCCGGCCCCCGCCGATCTGATCCTTCGCAACGCCGCGATCTGGACCGTCGATCCCGCCCGGCCGACCGCGCAGGCGGTCGCGATCGCGAGCGAACGGATCGTCGCCACCGGGTCCGAGTCGGAGGTCGCCCGGCATCGCGGCGCGCATACTCGCGTGATCGATCTGCACGGCGCGATGCTGCTTCCCGGCTTCACCGACGCGCATACCCATTTCGGCAATGCGGTGGACGCTTTCTTCACCGCCCGCGTCGTCGATGTCGGGACGGACGCGGCACTCGCCGATCGGCTGCGCGCCGCGACGCAGCGGGTTCCCAAAGGATTGTGGATCACCGCATTCGACCTTCAGGGATTTGCGGCGGGCGCCGCGGCAAAGCGCGGCGATACCGCATTCGTCCGCTTCTCGCCTTCACTCGCATCACTCGACGCGGCCGCGCCCGATCATCCCATATTGATCCGCCGCTATGACGGGCGCAGCTTCGTCAATTCGCTGGCGCTGCGGCTCGCACGGATCGAGCGCGGCACGCCCGATCCGCTCAACGGCGAATATGTCCGCGACCGATCGGGCGCGCTGACCGGAGAACTCAGGGGATCGGCGAGCGTCCGCATGGCGGCGACATTGCCGCCGCCGACCCGCGCCCGAGCGCTGATTGCCGCCCGCGCCTTGATCAAGGCGCTCAATGCCCAGGGCATCACCGGCATCCACGATATCACGCGGATCGACTCGCTGTCACAGGAACGCACACCTTCGGTCGATGTCGAACGCAGCTACACCAATCTCGACATCTTCCGCGATCTCCAGGCATCGGGCGATCTCGGCGTCCGTGTCGATGCGCTGCTGCCGCTCGCCGGATGGCGCGATTATGCGCGGCTCGGCATTCGCCCCGGCACATCCGAGGGGCGGATCCGTTTCGGCACGCTCAAGGCGTTCATGGACGCGTCCTATATGTCGGCGCCGTTCACAAATGCGCCGGGCTGGCGTGGCGGGCTGAGCTACCGCGTCGACGATCCGACAAGGCTGCGCGCCGACATGATCGGCTCCGATGCGGCGGGATTCGACATTGCCGTTCATGTGATGGGCGATGCCGGCCATGCGATGGTGCTCGACGACTATGCCGCGGCGATCGCGGCCAATGGCGCACGCGACCGGCGGTTCCGCCTGATCCATATGTGGTATCCGACCGCCGCCCAGATCGCGCGCGCCGGCGCGATGCGGCTAATCGCGGACATCACGCCGTCGCATCTGATCGAACAGCTCGGATCCATCGATGCGGCGCTGGACCCGGCACGTGCGGCCAGCGCCTTTCCCTGGGCGAGTGCCGCGGCAGCCGGCATGACGATCGATATCGGATCGGACTGGCCGGGCAGCTTCGACGGCATTTCCGTCTCGCCCAACGATCCGCTCGAAAATATCTACTACGCCGTCACCCGCCGCCATATTGGAGACAAAACCACCGGCTGGCACTCGAACGAAGCCCTGAGCGTCGACCAGGCGATCGCCGCCTATACCGCCAATCCCGCTTACGCCGCGCGCGAGGAAAAGCAGCGCGGAACGATCTCGCCGGGCAAGCTCGCCGACCTTGTGGTGCTTTCGCAGGACATCCGAAAAATCGCGCCGGAACGCATTGCCGATACCCGCGTGCTGATGACGCTGGTCGGCGGCCGGATCGTCTATCGCGCCGATCGTTGAACTTTGTTCTTTTCGATCGAAAAGGACAATGATAGCGTCATGAAAACGTGGAACAGGGAATCGGTCGATGACTCGACACTGCCGACTGATCGAGATTTCGGGCGCACCCCATGAGCGCGGCCGGCAATATGGCGTCCAGGCGCAGCCGGAGATCCGTGCCGGCATTTCGCATTATGCCGCGCAGGTCAGCGATCTGAAGCTCGACGATGCTGCACTTCAGCAAGTGGTTGCCGCCTATCTTCCGAAGATCGAGGCATTCGAACCCGGCTATGTCGAGGAGATGCGCGGCATCGCGGCCGGCGCGGACGTGCCCTTTCACCACATCGTCATGCTCAATGCGCGCACCGAGATCCTCAAGCTCGCGCTCAATCGCGATCTGCGCGACCGGTTGCTGGCCGATGTCGAACCCGATGGCTGCACCGCGCTCGTCGCCGCACCCGAGGCAACCGCCGATGGCCGGCTGATCCATGCCCATAATTGGGATTGGAAGATGGAAAGCGCCGACGCCTCCATCGTGCTGCGCATCCGCAACGACGACCGGCCCGATATATTGATGTTCGCCGAAGCCGGCGCGCTCGGGCGGTTCGGCTTCAATTCGGTCGGGATCGGCGTGACCGCAAATTATCTCGAAAGCGAGCGCGACTATCGCGGCATCGGCGTGCCGCTCGCGCTCCTGCGCCGCCACGCGCTCGAGCAATCGCATTTCGCGCTGGCGCTGCGTTCCGCCTATACCACGCCCAAATCCGGTTCGAACAATATGGTGCTGACCCACCGCGACGGGCTGATCTTCAATTTCGAATGCGCGCCCGACGAGACCTTCCAGGTCGAACCGCAGGATGGCGTGCTCGTCCATGCCAATCACTGGCAGAGCCCCGTCGCCCTGGCGAAGCTTCAGGAACGCGGCCTGCTGTCCATGCCCGACAGCCTGTATCGCGATTGCCGCCTGCGTGCGCTGGTCGCGCCGAAGGTCGGCGCACTGACCGTCGACGACATCAAGGCAGCCTTGCTCGACGACTGGGCGTCGCCCTGGTCGATCTGCCGCCCGCCCCGCCCCTCTGCGATGAGCAATCTGTCCGCCACCGTCATCACTCTGGTGATGCAACCGGCGATCGGGCTGATGGAGATCGCGGTGCTGCCGGCGATCGATCCCAATTTCACCAGCTACACGCTGGAGATGGACGGCAGCGCAACCCAATATGGCTAGACCATTCTACCTTGGATTGCTGGCCGTGCTGCCGCTCACGGCGAGCGCGGTCGTGCCCGTGGGACAACCAAGCCTTTTGCGCGCGCGCCTCAATTCGGACATCGCGTCCACCAATCCCGGCGTGACCCGCGACGAGAATACCGACGCCGTGCTGATGCATATGGTCGAGGGGCTCGTCGCCTATCGCGAGGATGCCGGCATCGGCCCGATGCTGGCGCAGCGTTGGGACGTGTCGGGCGACGGACGCAACTACACCTTCCATCTGCGTCCCGGCATCCGTTTCCACAACAATGCGCCGATGACGAGCGCCGATGTGGTCTGGTCGCTCCGCCGCTATCTCGATCCCGCGACGCATTGGCGCTGCCTGCGCGAATTCACCGGTGGCGGTTTCGCGAAAATCGTCGACGTCCGCGCGCTCGATCCGCTGACCGTGCGCATCACACTCGACCGCGCCTCCCCAACCTTTCTCCAGACGCTGGCGCGCGTGGATTGCGGCGCGACCGCAATCCTCCATCGCAATTCGGTGGGCCCCGATGGCGCATGGCGCGTGCCGATCGGCACCGGCCCGTTCCGCTTCGCCGGCTGGAAGCGCAATCAATATGTCGAACTGGCGCGCTTCGCCGGCTATCGCGCGCTGCCGGGGCCGCGTGACGGCAATAGCGGCGGCAAGCATGCGCTGGTTGATCGCGTGCGCTTCCTGGTCATTCCCGATCTGGTCTCCGCCCAGGCGGCATTGCTGCGCGGCGATCTCGATGTGCTCGACAATATCCAGCCGCTCGACGCGCTGCAGCTCAAGGCGCGACGCGATATCCGCCTGTCGGTCGCGCCGGCGATGGATATCTTCGCCCTGCTGTTCCAGACCGCCGATGGGCGAATGGCCGATGCCCGGCTGCGCCAGGCGATCGCGATGACACTCGATGTGCCTGCGCTGGTGAATGCGATCAGCGAAGGCACCTCGCGCGCCAACCGATCGATCGTCCCGGCGTCGAGCGCCTATCACAGCCCCGTTCAGGCGGCGATGCCGCGCCCGAACATCGCGGCCGCCAGGCGGCTGGCGACGGCGGCGGGCTATCGCGGCGAGCCGATCCGCCTCGTCACCAATCGCCGCTATCCCGAATTGTTCGACGCCGCGATCCTCGTCCAGGCCATGGCGCTGGAAGCCGGCATCGATATCCGGATCGAGACGCTCGACTGGGCGGCGCAGCTCGATCGCTATTATAGCGGCAAATATCAGGCGATGATGTTCGCCTATTCGGCGCGGCTCGATCCGTCGCTGAGCTATGAATCCTTCATCGGCGACAAAGCGGCCGATCCGCGCAAGGTGTGGGGCGATGCTGGCGCGCAGGCGCTGCTCCGGCAATCGCGCGCGACCGGCGATCGCGCGGCACGCCAGGCCGTTCTCGACCGGCTCCATAGCCGCTTCATGCATCAGGTGCCGGCGGTGATCCTGTTCAACCAGGGGCATATCGCCGCGGTTCGCGCCAATGTCATCGGGTACAAGGGATGGGCGGCGGCGCAGATACGGCTGTGGGGAGTGGCGATCAAATGAGCCGCACCACCGCCCTTTATCTCGGCCGACGGCTGCTGCTGACCGTGCCGACCTTGCTCATCGTCGCGATCCTGGTCTTCACTTTGGTCCGCCTGATCCCCGGCGACCCCGCACAGGTGATGCTGGGCGATGCCGCCGACCCGGCCGCGATCTCGGCCCTGCATGAACGCATGGGCCTCGACCGGCCGCTCTGGGCGCAGTTCTTCCACTGGCTCGACCAGGTCGCGCGGGGCGATCTCGGATCGTCGATCATCACGGGTGAGCCGGTGTGCGCGCTGGTGCTCGATCGCTTCATGGTGACCGCATCGATCGTGGTGACCGCGGTTGCGCTGGCGACCTTGGTCGCCATACTGTTCGGCCTGATCGCGGCGTCGCGGCGCGGCAGCACGACCGACAATGCGATCGTCACCACCGCAACGCTGACCATGGCAATCCCCAGTTTCTGGCTGGGCCTGATGCTGATCCTGATCTTCGGGGTGAAACTCGGCTGGTTGCCTGTGGTCGGCTATGTCCCGCTCAGCGACGGGCTCGCCGCGGGACTGCCCTATCTCATCCTGCCGGTGGTGACATTGGCCACCGTCGAAAGCGGCGTGCTGATTCGGATGATGCGCGCCAGCGCGCTCGACGTGCTGCGGCTCGATTATGTCACCCATGCCCGCGCCAAGGGGCTGTCCGAGCGTCGCGTGCTCGTGCGCCACGTCCTTCCCAACGCCTTTGCGCCCACCATGACGCTGGTCGGGCTCACGCTCGGTCATCTGCTCGGCGGCGCGGCGGTGGTCGAGACGTTGTTCACCCTGCCCGGCCTTGGCCGGCTGATGGTGGATGGCGTGCTGTCGCGCGACTATCCGGTGGTGCAGGGCTGCCTGCTCTTCACCGCGATCGTCTATGTGATCGTCAACCTGATCACCGACCTGCTCTATCCCCTGCTCGATCCGCGCGTGGCGCTGGGCGAATGAGGATGCCCGGCTCCTCCTGGTCCGAACGGATCGGCGCATTGCTCATCGCCGGGCTGGTGCTGACCGTGCTCCTCGCCTGTGTCTGGACGCCGTTCAATCCGCTGTCGATCGATCTCGGCGCGCGCTTCGCCGGGCCGTCGGCGGCGCATTGGCTCGGCACGGATCAGTTCGGCCGCGACATATTGAGCCGCGCCATGGCCGGCGCCCGGATCAGCGTGCCGATCGCGTTGGTCACCGTCGCCTGCGCGACGACGCTCGGCATGGTGATCGGCACGCTCGCGGGCTTCCTGCGTGGTCCCGTCGAGGCTGTGCTGATGACGGTGAACGATGCGCTGATGGCGCTTCCCGGCATCCTGCTCGCGCTGACCTTGATCGCGATATTGGGCGAAGGGGCGACAAGCATCATCATCGCGCTGACCATCGCCTATATGCCCTCGGTCGTGCGCGTCGTGCGCGCCAGCGTGCTGTCGATCCGCACCCGCGAATATCTCGAAGCATCGAAAGTGATGGGCAACAGCGCCGCTTACGCGATGCTCCGCCATGTCGCGCCCAACACATTGCCCCAGGTCGCAGTGCTCGCCACCAGCATGTTCGGCTGGGTGCTGCTGTCCGAAAGCGCGCTGAGCTTTCTCGGCGTCGGCATTCCCGCTCCGGCGCCGAGCTGGGGTAATATGCTCTCCTCCGCCCGCCCCTATCTCAACACCGCCGGATGGTTGGCCATCGTCCCGGGCCTGTGCATCGCCGCGACATTGCTCGGCACCAATTTGCTGAGCGACGCGCTGCGCGACCGTTTCGATCGGCGGGGCCGGTCATGACCGCGCCGCTGCTCCGGATCGACGGCCTCCGCATCGCTGCCGGCGCGCATGTGCTGCTCGACGATTTCTCGTTGCAAGTCGATGCGGGCGAATGTGTCGCGATCGTCGGTGAATCGGGCAGCGGCAAGACCATGGCGACGCGCGCGATCCTGGGGCTGCTGCCGCCCGAAGTCGCACGCGTGAGCGGCAATATCGATTTCATGGGCCGGTCGCTTATCGACCTGCCCGACGCCGATATGCGCAGGATCCGCGGCGGTGCGATCGGCATGGTGTTCCAGGAACCGATGACCTCGCTCAACCCGTCGATGACGATCGGAAAGCAGATCGAGGAAGCGCTCAAGCTCCATCGCGCCATGACCGCAGCCGAGCGCCGCGAGGCGTGCATCGCGATGCTGCGCCGCGTGCGCATCGCCGATCCGGAAAGCTGCATGGCATCCTATCCGCACGAATTTTCGGGCGGGATGCGCCAGCGGATCATGCTGGCATCGGTGATGCTGCTCAAACCGAAGCTGCTGATCGCCGACGAACCGACGACCGCGCTCGACACGCTCAGCCAGCGCGAAGTGATGGACGTGATGGCCGAGCTCGCGAGCGAATGCGGCACCGCGGTCATCCTGATCACCCACAATCTCGGCCTGGTCGCGCGCTATGCGTCGCGTGCGGTGGTGCTCGAAAAGGGCCACACCGTCGAACAGGGCATGGCCGGCCAGATCCTGACCGCGCCCGCACATCCCTATACGCAGCGCCTGGTCGCCTCGCTACCCAGCCGTGCACCGGCCAGGCCATTGCCGGACGGCGCCATGCTCGCGGTCGACGATCTGACGGTCTCCTTCCGCCGGCGCGGACAACGCGAGAGTTTTCGAGCTGTCGATGGCGTCAGCCTGACTGTCGCGCCCGGCGAAACCGTCGCGGTCGTCGGCGGCAGCGGATCGGGCAAGACGACGCTCGGCCGTGCCGTGCTCGGGCTCACCGGCATCGCCGGCGGCACGATCCGTTTCGACGGGATCGATCCGCATGCCGGTGGCAAGGCCGGGCTGACCGCGTTCCGGCGCGCGACGCAATTGGTGTTCCAGGATCCCTATTCCTCGCTCGATCCGCGCATGCGCGTGCGCGACATCGTCGCCCAGCCGCTGCGCCACCATCCCGAACTGTCGGCGAGCGAGCGGCGCGCGCGGGTCGATGAGGTGCTGGCGGAGGTCGGGCTGTCCGACCTGGCCGATCGCTATCCGCACCAGATGTCGGGCGGTCAGCGCCAGCGGGTCGCGATCGGCCGGGCGGTGGTTACGCATCCGCGTTTCGTGGTTGCCGACGAGCCCGTATCCGCGCTCGACGCCACCATCCAGGCGCAGATATTGCGGCTGTTCGCATCGTTGCAGCAGCGCCACGGATTTGCCTGCCTGTTCATCTCGCACGATCTCGGCGTGGTCGAACAGATCGCCGATCGCGTGCTGGTGATGCACGCCGGCCGCATCGTCGAACAGGGATCGCGCGACGCGATCTTCGACCATCCCAACCATGATTTCACGCGCGAGATGCTGGCGGCGACGCCGACGCTCGCGGCCGCCACCCCAGGGAGCCATCCATGAGAAAAACCATCCGCGCCATTCTCGCCGCCGCATCGGTCGCGGCCGCCGCACTCGTCATGCCCGCCGCCTCCGCGCAGGACACGCTGCGCGTCGCCGACTGGCGCGCCGAAGGCCCCAAGGGACTGATCCTGACCTACAGGGTCGCGCCGGCGGCCCGGACGGATTTCCGCGCGGCGGTGAAGGCGTCGCTGCTGCCCCGGCTCGAAGCCCTCCGGGCCGGCGGCGATCTGCTGTCCTATCGCGTGCTCGCCAATCGCTACATCGATTCAGCCGCCTGGGATCTGATGGTGATCCTCGATTTCAGGGGTGCCGCCGAACTCGCCCGCTGGCGCACCGTCGAAGAACGGACGCCCGGCGGCCTGTCCCCCGAAATGCTCAGCCTGGTCACATCGGCGGAGGCCGCGCCCGGCACGATGATGCGCGCGCGCACCGCCGCGCAAAAGGCGGGAGATCCGGCGCCGGTCTATCTGGTCATTCCCTATGACTATCTCGTCTCGACCGACGAATATCTCCGCTATGTCGACGGCTATCTGCTGCCGCAGGTCGATGGCTGGCTGGGCGAAGGCGCGCTGTCGAACTACGGCATCTATCTGCCGCGCTATGCCGCGGGGCGAAGCTGGTCGTCGCTGCTGCTGCTCGGCTATCGCGGCGACACCGGCCTCGCCCGGCGCGACAAGGTGACGCAGACGGTTCGCGCGCACCTCAATGCGACCTCGCCCGAATGGAAGGCGTTCTCGGACAACAAGACCAATATCCGTGTCGAGAAGCAGCCGATCGTCGCGGACGAGATCCGGCCCTGACGCTGCGTACGGGGGCCCGACAACAAGCGCGATTATCGGTCATGAGCCCGGTCTACGTGACAGGCTCATGACAGAAAGACTCGACTATCAATGATCAAGACTTGGTTGTCCGTATAGGCGACCGACGCACGCCCGAGAGCAACCGGGCGGCAAATCAGAGAAAAAGGGGGGTAGATCATGAAAAACACCAATCTCAAGACGCTGATCAGGATCTCGGCGAGCACCGCCGCGATGATCGCGATGACGCCGGCCGCTTTCGCGCAGGACACCCCAGGCGACCGCGCCGAACCGGTGCTCGAGGATATCGTCGTCACGGCTGACCGCAAGGACAGCTATGGTGCGGACTATGTCCAGGCCGGCAGCTTCCGTGGCGCGCTCCAGATCGACACGCCGCTCACCGTCAGCGTCATCAGCGAGCAGCTGCTCAAGTCACAACAGGCACAGGGTCTGCTCGACGCGCTGCGCAACACGCCCGGCGTGACCAGCTCGCAGACGAGCACCACCGTCTACAACAACCTCTCGATCCGCGGCATTCCCGTGGAAAATCGCGGCAATTACCGCCTCAACGGATCGCTGCCGATCGTCAACCTGATCGACATCCCGCTGGAGAACAAGCTGCGCGTCGAAGCGCTGAAGGGCGCCTCCGCACTCTATTACGGCTTCACCACGCCATCGGGCATCATCAACCTGACGACGAAGCGCCCGACCCAGGATCCGATGCTCTACGTCAACCTGTCGGGCAATGATCACGGCCAGATGATCGCCCATGTCGATGCCAGCGCGAGCGCCGGCATCTTCGGCGCACGCATCAATATCGCGGGCGGCGGCGTCGAATCGGGCATCGACCGGACCCAGGGCAGCCGCACCTTCATCTCGGGCGCATTCCAGCTCGATCCGACCGACGACATCCAGATCAATCTCGACGTCGAGCGCATCTACAAGAAAGTGACCGAGCCGACGGTGCTGTCGGGTCCGGCCGCCGTCGCAAACCTGCTCAAGATCGTCCCGAAGCTGCCGTCGCCGAGCAACAATGCCGGCGGCCAGGGCTTCTACAACGTCGCCAAGGCCACCAATATCCTCGGTCGCATTTCCTGGGATATCTCACCCGCCTGGAACGCGATCGTCGAAGGCGGCATCTCCTATCTCGACCGCGACCGCCGCTTCAGCCGGCTCAACAATTTCGATCCGGTGACCGGCAACGGCACGCTCAACCTCACCGCCGCCGATGGCCAGCTCTACCGCAACCGCAATATGCGCGCCGAGATTGCCGGTACCTTCGCCACCGGCCCGATCGTCCATGAATTGCTGCTGGGCGCGTCGAAAAATTATCGCCGCCAATATTCGGCTCCGGCGCTCACCATCACCAACGCAACCAACTGCGTCGCACTCGGCCTGGCCGCCAATTGCGTCCAGAATGCGTATAATCCCGTGGCGCTACGCCCACTCACCTTCCCGGGCACATCGGCCTATGACCCGACGCGCGACACCGCGATCCACGACACCGGCTTCTACATCTTCGACCGTGCGAAGTTCGGTGGCCCCAATGGCGATCTGATCAGCGTCCTCGCCGGCGCGCGCAAGTCGATCTACAAGGAAACCGCCGAGACCGCCGCGGCGGGCACGCGCACGACCTTCAAGGACAAGCCGCTGGCGCTTTCCGGCGGCCTGGTCATCAAACCGGTCAAATGGGTGAGCGTCTACGGCACCTATATCGAGGGTCTGGAATCGACCCCCGGCGCCCCGCAGACCGCGGTTAACGCCGGAGAGATCCTGCCCGCCAGCGATTCCACCCAATATGAAGGCGGCATCAAGATCGAGCCCAAAAAGGGTCTGCTGTTCACCGCGGCCTATTTCGACATCTCGCGCCAGCTCACCTATACCAACGCCGCCAACGTGTTCGTGAAGGACGGCCAGGCCAAATATCGCGGCACCGAACTGAGCCTGACCGGCGAAGTGACGCAGGATTTCTCGATCTACGCCTCCGCGCTGTTCCTCAGGGCGAAACAGGGTCTGACGTCGGATCTCACGCTCATCGGCAAGCAGATCGAGAACACGGCCAAGACCCAATGGTCGATCTCGGGCGAATATCGCCTCGACGCCGTCATCCCCGGCCTTTCGATCAACGGCGGCGCCTATTATACCGGCAAGCGCGCGATCAATCCGCAGAACTCGCTCTTCCTGCCGAGCTATACGCTCTACGATCTCGGCGCTTCGTACAGCTTCACCTTCCACGGCACCGACATGGTCGCCCGGGTGAATGCCCAGAACATCACCGGCGAACGCTATTTTGCGTCCACCGGCGGCAACTTCATTGCCTATGGCGCGCCGCCCTCGGTCAAATTCGCTTTGTCCTTTGGCTTTTGATTAGAAGGCTGCGACCATTGATGGCGGCGGGGCTCCCGGCCCCCCCCGCCATTTTCTCTGAGCCTTTTCTAGTCAGGTAGAATCACCTGACGACTTGGAAAATGTGGAAAACAAAGAAAAATCAGAGTCGAAACACCAACCATCTTGTCATTCCCGCGAACGCGCATTGGTATCCGGGATTTTATTTCGGGCGTCCGGCGCGGGGTAGCAATTCCGGGTGATGAGCCGCTCTTCTCGTTGTCGAGACATGATTTGGGGCCGCCACAACCCTCCATCGTCATTGCGAGCGGAGCGAAGCAATCCAGGGATGCATCAACCGATGGATTGCTTCGTCGCTACGCTCCTCGCAATGACTACGGTGGAGGTGAAATACCTCCTTCCAGCACGGCCCAGCCGAATCCCGGACACCAGTGCGCGAACGCGGGAATGACAAGATGAGCTGATCTAGCTGGATCAGCCTCTAGGCCGTAGACTCATAAAAGCGGCCTGCCCGCTTCCGCCCCAATAGCGGACGTTGATCAGCGCTCACGGCTCATCGAGAACAGCCAGCCAGCGACGACAACGGCAACGAAAATGCCCGCGACCAACGAGAGTATAGCCAGCCTTTCCGATCGCTGTTCTGCAAGCCTCCACAGCACGATAGCTACGGCAAATAGGAGAAGGCCTCTTTTGAGCCAAACCGAGCGCAAGAGCATCGGCGATTGGTCTCAGACAACCGTAGTGCCGTCAAGACCTGCGTCCGCTAACTACCCAGTTCTGCAAACTCGGAAGTGTTTCACCAACACGTGACGGCGACCATTGAGAGCAGCGGTTCAATCGAAGTCTGGGTCGGGCATACCCACGCCGCCGCCGCCCCGATGGGGTCTCCTATGGTAGCCATCAGGCGCGTCGGGAACACGGGCTACACACTCCGGAGAACAACCGTGAATCAGCAAGGGAGCGACGTCCGTTCCGATTCGCTGCGTGGTCCAGAAAAGCTGAACGGCACGTTCACCGAATGGTTCATCGCAGACACTGCAAGTTTGCGGTAGCAGAGTGTCAACCGGCGCTGACAATCTTGGGAATGGCAGCCGCGTTTTGATGTTACCATAGAGTGCGCGCCTGCTCATCCGTGTTTGGCGCAGACGCGTGCAACGAGTCACCTCATAGGGTAACCAATGCAGCGAGTAGGAAGTATAGACGTCCAGATTCTCAAGCACTGTTAGCCGACCGAGCTCGGGCGGAAGCCTTCGCAAGTGGCTGCCGTAAAGGCGCAAGTGGCGTATCGTCGCAACCGACTGTATTTCGGACGGCAACGTGATCACGTCGGACCACTGATCAGTGGGTATTGCCGCTGACGGTTCCAGCACCGTGACTGACTCGGCGTGACCGGCGGTGACCAGATTCAGCACAGCCTGCCATCCCGGTGCCGAAATGTCCTGCGTTTCCGTGTGCAAGCTTGGAACGCCTGGGCTTCCCTTCTTCGTGCGCGATGCCAGGCAGGAACAGTGGCCACCACGATCTATTCGCTCTGCGGCCGATAGGGTGTTGGGATCGACGGTAAAGGTCAATGATGGATGACCTTGTTTCCCGAACCCGAAGATGCTGTTGACAATGGGCATCTACCTCTCCTGAAAGCCAGTCTCTACGGCAGTTAGCACGCATCGCTCAACTAAAAGCCGTCCGGCTGTTCTCCGCCAATCTTCGCCATCAGCGCCCTGGCGTGGCGCGGTGCCCCCGAACACCGACCATCCGCTGTCGGGTGGGAAAACCGCCGGGTCTCTTCCACCTCAGTTGCGGCCGCTCTTTTCAACGGTTAGAAATGGGCTATGCGGGTCGGCCGTTTGCTCATTCCCCTTATCGCTTTGTCGACTTGCGGCGCATGTGACCAATATACTGAAGTCTCAGACCCCTTCTATCTCCGGTACATTGAGGACACGCAAATTGCCCTGTTTCGATGCCCTGATGGGCCCGGAAATGGATGCGCTATCGACGGACTCCCTGGGCCAGGCATCAAAGCGGCAGGAGCAAGCGAGAGATACATCGTCGTAGCGACCGACCACGGCGATTATTACTTTCGGCGTATTCCGGAGGAAAAGCGAGGGTGGGGAAACAACCCCGAAAAGATCGTTGGTCCTCTTTCGCGAGAAACGTTCCTGCGAGCCAAGAAGCAGCTTGGCTTGCCCAATTTCACGGTGAAGCCCTGACGACCTCTTTCCACCCAACTCCGGCCATCCGCTCGCCATGGACGACCGCCGAATCCTGCCAGTCGGCACGCCCCATTAGCGGTCACTGCTCTACTGCTGCCATCATGCAACCGCAGAGATAATCTCCACCCGTTTACCGGCATTTGCGGCCGAACGAACGGCGCTGATGAATGATGGTCCAGAACCTTCGGCTACAACCTCCGTTTCGTTGAATTCGTCATCAACGATCATTGCTCGATACGATCCGATAAGGTGTGGAGCGACAGATAAAAAGCTTGTGGCCGGCCCCGTTCGGCATCTTGCGCACATGACGATGTAGCTACCGTGCTGCACAATAGTCCTGAATTCTGCGCCTCCGCAGATTTCGCAGTTCAGTTCATCGTCCATTGGATGCCCCCCCACAATGAACCGCCACTTTAAGCCCTAAAACGGCAGCTAACCACCCAATCCCAGTTGTTCCACCCTTCTGCCGAAAGCGGCCGTTTATGAGTTCACGGCCTAGTTCCGGAGCAGGAACTTCTGCACCTTGCCCGATGCGTTCATCGGCAGCGCATCCATGATCTCCACCTGTCGCGGCACCTTGTAGTTCGCCATATTCTCGCGGCACCAGGCGATGATCTCTTCGGGTGTCGCACCGACGCCGGGGCGCAGCACGACATAGGCCTTGGGCACTTCGCCGAGCCGTTCGTCGGGGATGCCGATCACCGCCGAATGCATCACCGCCGGATTGGCGGCGAGCAGGCCTTCGATCTCGGCGGGATAGGCGTTGAAACCGCCGACGATGAAGATATCCTTGGCGCGATCGGTGATCTTCACATTGCCCGCGGCATCCAGAACCGCAACATCGCCGGTCCGCAGCCAGCCTTCGCCGTCGATCGCAGCCGCGGTCGCTTCGGGATTGTTGAAATAGCCCTGCATCACATTGGGCCCGCGTACGAGCAGTTCGCCCGCCTGTCCCACCGGCAGCGTTTCGCCGGCGCCGTCGACGATGCGCAGTTCGACGCCGTCGAGCGGACGCCCCGCCGTGTTGGCAATCGTTTCGACCCCGTCTTCCTTGCGGCACATGGTGACGACGCCGCAGGTTTCGGTAAGGCCATAGGCGGTCAGCACGATATCGATGCCGAGATCGGTCCGCATCTCCTCGATCAGCGAGACCGGTACGGACGCCGCGCCAGTGATCGACAGCCTGAGCGAGGAGAGATCATGGCTACGATAATCCGTGGCCAGCATGCTCTGGTAAAGCGTCGGCGGCCCGGGGAGCACGGTCACCTTCTCTTGTTCGATCCGCTGCAGCGCCGCCTTCGCATCGAACACCGCATGCGGCAGTACCGTGCAGCCCGTCAGGAACGCGGCGAGCCAGCCCGCCTTGTAGCCGAAGCTGTGGAAGAAGGGATTGATGATCAGGAACCGGTCGGCAGCGCGCAGGCCATAGGTTTCCGAATAGCGGAGATAGACCCAGATATTCTGGCCATGCGTCGTGACCGCCCCCTTGGGCTGCCCGGTCGTGCCCGAGGTGAACAGGATGTCGCAGACCTGATCCTCGTCGAGCGCCGCAAGCCGCGCATCGACCTCCGACGCCGCGACCGACGCGCCCTCGGCCAGAAAGTCGGCCCAATTCGTTCCGCCCCTGTCACCCGCGAGCAAGATCGTCCGTTCCAGATCGGGCAGATCCTCGCCCACAAGCATCTCGGGATAATCGGCGCCCAGAAACGCCGAAACGGTCAGCAACAGTTTCGCGCCGCTGGTGCGCAGGATATAGCCCGCCTCGCGCCCCTTCAGCCGGGTGTTGAGCGGCACGATCGCGGCGCCGGCGGATTGCACGCCAAGCGCGGCGATGATCCATTCGACCGAATTGGGCGCCCAGATCGCCACTCGGTCGCCCGCGACGATACCGCTCGCGCAAAAGGCGGCGGCGGCGCGGCGGACGGATGCCTCCAGGTCGCGATAGAGCAGCGTGCTGCCATCTTCGCCACGGATCGCCTCGATATCGGCGAAGCGCGCCGCGGACGCGAAAACCATATGCGGAATTGTCCGTTTGCTCTCTGGCACTCAGTCTCTCCTCGACCGGGCCCTCACCCGACAGGTCCGGCCTTCCGTCACTATTCTCGCCTGATCGACACCCGGGCGCTTCACAACCCCTATTCGGGGATGGCAAGGCGGCGTACGGCGGGACTGTAGAGGATCGGGGCTGCGGACAGGCGGGGCATGCGGATCGACACACCATTGGAAGCGGTCGATGAGCTGGTGACGCTCATCTACAAGGGCCCCATCGAGCCGATACCATGGCAGGGTTTTCTGACCGCCCTTTGCCAGCGCATGGGATGCAGCAATGCCGGCCTGGTCCTGCGGCTGAGCCGGCAAGGCACGCCGCCGCTGATCATATGGGGGCGCCCGCCGGCGATCGATGACGACCAGGCCCGCCGCATCAACGAGACGCATGCCGATCTCGGCCATCTCGATCCGCTGCGCAACGCGCTGACCCGGCCCGGCGACATATTGACGTTGAGCGAGGTGACCTCGCCCGAGGCGCTTTCGCAGAACCTTTTCTATCAGGAGATCATGCGGCCTTACGGCATCGCGCATGAGCTCGGCATGTATGTTTGCGAACCGGGCGGCTGGGAAGCCAATGTCGGGCTGACGAGCGGCCCCGACGATGGGGACTTTACCCAGGCGCACAAGAATATGCTGATCGTGCTGCGTCCGCATCTCGAACAGGCGCTTGCGCTTTTCTCGCGCATCCGCCGCGACGAAACCGAACTCCAGGCGATGATCGATACGCTCGACCGGCTGACCATCTGCACCTTCATTCTCGACGGCACCGGACAGGTGATCCGCACCAATGTGGCGGCGCGCAAGTTGCTGGGGGCAAGCGACGACATCCGCACGGCGGATGACCGGCTGGCCCTGTCGCACAAGGCCGGCAACACCGCGCTTCAGCAATTGGTGACCCGCGCCATTGCCGCGCGCAGGCGCGGCGAGCGCTTTACCGAGGCGCTGCGCGTCGACTCGGATATCGAACGGCCGCTCGGCATGCTCGTCCGCACGATCGAGACGCCGACGCGCCATGTCAGCGATGCCGAACCCGCGGCCGTCATCTATGTCTCGGGGCTCGAAACGGGCCAGCCGCTGGAACGGCTGGTCAGCCAGATCTTCGATCTCACGCCGTCGGAGGCGCATCTGGCGGCGCTGCTCGCGGCGGGGCTGAGCCTTGCCGAGGCCGCGCGAAAACTCGATCTCACCGAGAATACGGTCCGCAGCTATTGCAAGACCATTCTCAGCAAGACCGGCGTCAGCCGCCAGGCCGATCTCGTCCGCCTGATCCTGAGAAGCGTCGCCGTTCTCGGCTGAGCCTAGACCATGATCACGTAAGATTGAATCAATCTGGAGTGTGAATCATGGTCTCAACCATATGAATAGAGCCTGATTCACGCCATCGGCGGAAGCGCGAAGCGCTTCCACCTCAAGCGATCAGGCTCTAGATATTCAGCGCCCTTCGGCGAGGCTCAGAAAGAGGGGGCGCTCGCCGCCGCCATGGACCGCGATCCGTGCGCCGCTGACATAGGCGGAATCGGATGACGCCAGGAAATGCACGGCATTGGCGACATCCTCGCCGCGCGCCATGCGGCCGAGCGGCAGCATCGCGTCGATGCGCTTCATGCCCGCCTCTCCGCCATAATGTTCGACCGCTGCCTCGGTCGCGACCAGCCCGACGACGATCGCATTGACGCGCACTTTGGGCCCCCATTCCATCGCGAGCGATTCGGTAAGGTTCAGCAGGCCCGCCTTGGCCGCGCCATAGACCGCAGTGCCCGGCGACGGGCGCGTGCCCGAAACGCTCGCGATATTGACGATCGAGCCGCCCGACGCCTGATCCTGCATGATCCGGTTGGCAGCCTGCGCGACATGGAGCGGGCCGAGCAGATTGAGCGCAAGGACGCGTTCCGAGAAACGCGGAGACGCAGTGGCGGCCGGCGCCTCGGGTGAGCCGCCGGCATTGTTGACCGCAAGATCGAGCCGGCCGTGCCGCGCGACGATGCGCTCCACCATCGCGTCCACATCCTCGGCCGAGCGGACGTCGCACGCTTCGAACGCGACCACCGCCTCGCCATGGCGCGGCAGATCCTCGGGCGCATTGCGGCCGCAGATCACGACGGCCATGCCGTCCGCCAGCAACCGTTCGGCGATCGCGCGCCCGATGCCGCGCGCACCGCCCGTCACCAGCGCCACGCGCCGCTCATTTTCAGCCATCGCCATCTCCACGTCCTTCGCCACACCCATTCTACCGGCGGCCGCGAATGTCTCTCTCCATATGGTGGTAGCGGACCAACCGCCTGCCCGCCATGCAACACCTGTCTGCAGGACGGGAGAGCGGGTTGAACAAGCAATTGACCATCGAGCAGTTCGTCGCATCGCTGAAGAGCGGGATGACGATCGGGATCGCCGGCTGGGGCCCACGCCGCAAGCCGATGGCGCTGGTCCGCGCCATCCTGCGCTCTGATCTCACCGACCTGACGATCGTCGCCTATGGTGGCCCGGACGTCGGCATGCTGTGTGCCGCGGGCAAGGTGAAGAAGCTGATCTTCGGTTTCGTCTCGATGGATGCGATTCCGCTCGAACCCTATTTCCGCAAAAGCCGCGAGGCCGGCACGCTCGATGTGCTCGAACTCGACGAGGGCATGCTGCAATGGGGGTTGAAGGCTGCGGCGTTCCGCCTGCCCTTCCTGCCCACCCATGTCGGACTCGGCACCGATGTGATGACGCATGGCGGCTTCAGGACGGTGCAGTCGCCCTATGACGATGGCGAAGTGCTGCTGGCGATGCCGGCGCTCAAGCTCGATGCCGCTTTGCTTCACGTCCATCGCGCCGACCGGCTCGGCAATATCCAGGCGCTCGGCCCCGATACCTATTATGACGACTGGTTCGCGCGCGCCGCGGACAGGACCTTCGTTTCGGCGGAGGAAGTGGTCGACCGCATGGACCACAGCTATCCCGAGGATGCCCGTGCCAACATCGTCGAGCGCTGCTTCGTCCATGGCGTGATCGAAGCGCCGCTGGGCGCGCATCCCACCTCGATGCCGCCGCTCTATGGCTGGGACATGAAGCATCTGAAGGCCTATGCCGACAGCGCGCGCGAGGACGGCGGCTGGGATGCGTTCGCCGCCCGCACGATCGCCGCCGACGAGGCGGGCTATCTCGACCGCGTCGGCGGCGCTGCCGCCGTCTCCGCCCTTCCCCTGCCCATTTTCTGAGGGGATGACGATCATGACCACCTCACCCGAATTCACGCTCTGCGAACAGCTGATCGTCGCCGCATCCGAAGCCTGGCGCGGCAATGGCGAACTGGTCGCGACCGGCATCGGCCCCGCGCCGCGGCTTGCCGCTTCGCTCGCCAAGGTGACGCACACGCCCGAACTGATGATGACCGATGGCGAGGCCTGGCTCGTCGAGGAGCCGGTGCCCATCGGGCCACGCGGCTATGACGACCGCAAACCCGCGGGCTATCTGCCCTTCTCGCGCTATTTCGACGCCGCAGTCTGGCCCGGCAAGCGCCACGCCATGGTCACCCCCAGCCAGATCGACCGGTTCGGGCAGATGAACATCTCCTATCTCGGCGGCACGTACGATCGGCCCAAGGTGCAGATGCTCGGCGCGCGCGGCTTTCCGGGCAATTCGATCTACCACATCAATTCGATGTTCGTGCCGCAGCATTCGAAGCGCGTCTTCGTCGAAGGCGAAGTCGATATGGTGTCGAGCGTCGGCTATAATCCCGCGCGGCGCGTGCCCGGCGCCCGGTTCGATTTCGTCGATCTGCGGCTGATCGTCACCGATCTCTGCATCATGGATTTCGGCGGCACCGACCATGCGATCCGCGTGATCTCGCTCCACCCGGGCGTCGGCTTCGATCAGGTACAGGACGCCACCGGCTTCGCACTCGAAGCGGCGGACAGCATCGCGCAGACGCCCGCGCCCAGCGCCGAACAGCTCGCGATCATCGCCCGCTTCGATCCGCACAATCTCCGCGCGAACGTGCTCAAGGACAATCCCGCGGGCCGGAGGCACTGACCATGGCCGATATCGTCTACGAAACCGACGAACCCGTGCTCTACCGCGTCGAAAATGGCGTGGCCTGGGTCACGATGAACCGGCCGAGCTTCAACAACGCGCAGAATAGCCAGATGACCTATGCGCTCGACGACGCGTTCCGCCGCGCCGTCGACGATGACGAGGTGAAGTCGATCGTGCTTGCCGGCGCCGGCAAGCATTTCTCCGCCGGCCATGACATCGGCACGCCGGGCCGCGACGTCACGAAGAGCTTCGACCGCAAGCTGCTCTGGCCCGATCACACCAACAAGCCCGGCGCCGAATTCCTCTACACGCGCGAACAGGAAGTTTATCTGGGCATGTGCCGCCGCTGGCGCGACATGCCCAAGCCGACCGTCGCAATGGTACAGGGCGCATGCATCGCCGGCGGACTGATGCTCGCCTGGATCTGCGACCTGACGATCGCATCGGACGACGCCTTCTTCCAGGACCCCGTCGTCCGCATGGGCATTCCCGGCGTCGAATATTTCGCCCATGCCTTCGAATTGCCGCCGCGCGTCGCCAAGGAATTCCTGCTGCTCGGCGAACGCATGCCCGCTGCCCGCGCCTATGAGCTGGGCATGGTCAACCGCATCGTCGCGCGCGCCGACCTGGAAGCGGAGGCACGCCGCGTCGCCGAAAAACTCGCCGAGATGCCGCGCCTCGGCCTGTCGCTGACCAAGCAGGCGATCAACCATGTCGAGGATCTGCGCGGCAAGCGCACCGCGATGGATGCCGTTTTCCACATGCACCATTTCGCGCATGCCCAGAATGATCTGGTGACGGGTAACAGCCTGGCCGGGCTCACCGGCAAGTCGATGGCCGAAGCCAACAAGAGGGATGCCGCTGCGAAGAAGGACGGAGACGCCGGCTGATGGCCGATCCGCTCAACACCATCCTGACCGAGCGGCTCGGCTGCCGGGTACCGGTGATCCAGACCGCAATGGGCTGGATCGCGACGCCGTCGCTCGTCATCGCGTCGAGCGAGGCCGGCGCCTTCGGCTTCCTGGCGGGCGCGGTGATGCAGCCGGCGGAACTCGAAACCGCGATCCTCGCGGTCAAGCAGGGCACGCGCCGCCCCTTCGGCGTCAATTTCCATATGTTCCAGCCGGGCGCTGCCGAGATCGTCGAGATCATCCTGAAGCATGGCGACCAGGTGCGCGCGGTCAGCTTCGGGCGCGGCCCCGATGCGAAAATGATCGGGCGCTTCAAGGATGCCGGCATCCTCTGCGTGCCCACCGTCGGCGCGGTCAAACATGCGCAGAAAATGGTGCAGCTGGGCGTCGACATGGTGACGGTGCAGGGCGGCGAAGGCGGTGGCCATACCGGTTCGGTCGCCTCGACCGTGCTGCTGCCGCAGGTGCTCGACAGCGTGAAAATTCCGGTGATCGCGGCGGGCGGTTTCGGCGACGGGCGCGGGCTTGCCGCTGCCCTTGCCTATGGCGCGGTCGGCATCGCGATGGGCACGCGCTTCCTGATGACGCGCGAAAGCCCGATCCCCGACGTCACCAAGGCGCGCTACACCGCCGCCGGCACCGACGACATCCTCGTCTCGACCAAGGTCGATGGCATGCCCCAGCGCATGATCCGCAACGCGCTGCTCAACCGGATCGAGCGGTCCACCGGGATCGGCATCTGGCGGCGCGCGATCGAAAGCGGGCTGCAGATGAAGCGCCAGACCGGCGCGTCGTTCGGCGATCTGTTCAGGGCGGCAAAGGGCATGACCAGCCATGGTGGGCTCACCTTGCCCCAGGCGATGATGGCGGCCTCCGCGCCGATGCTGATCCAGAAGGCCGTGGTCGAGGGCGATCCCGATCACGGGCTGATGGCGACCGGGCTCGTCGCCGGGCGGCTCGGCGACCTGCCCGGCTGCGCCGACCTTGTCGCCGGCATCGAAGCGGAGGCGCGCGCGCGCCTCGCCGCCCTTTCCTCTTCCTCGCAAAAAATGGCCTGAACCATGCCGATCCATACCCAGATCAAGGACCGTATCGCGGAGATCGTCTTCGATCAGCCACCGGTCAACGCGTTCGACAGCACGATCTGGAACAGCCTACCCGCGATCATCCGCGAGGCCGGCAGCAATCCGGACGTCAATGTCGTGCTGATCCGCGCCGAGGGACGCGGTTTCTGCGGCGGCGTCGACATCAAGGAGATGCAGGCGCATCCTGAGCGCATCACCCTGCTCAATCGCGGCAATTTCCTGACCTTCAAGGCGGTGCGCGACTGCGAAGTGCCCGTCGTCACCGCCGTCCATAAATTCGTGATCGGCGGCGGCATCGGCATTTGCGGCGCATCGGACACGATCATCGCCGCCGACGATGCCTATTTCTCGCTGCCCGAGGTCGATCGCGGCGCGATGGGCGGTGCTTCGCATCTTTCGCGCATGCTGCCGCTGCACAAGGTGCGCGCCGCCTTCTTCACCGGCGGCAATATCCCGGTCGAAGAAGCCTATCGGCTGGGCGCGATCGAGAAGGTCGTGCCGCGCGAGGCGCTGGTCGAGGAGGCACGCGCCTTCGCCGCGATCATCGCCGGCAAGTCGCGCAAGGCGCTGGTCCTCGCCAAAGAAGCGCTGAACGGGCTCGAACCCCGCGACGTCGACCATGGCTATCGCTTCGAACAGGGCTTCACGCTCGAAATGTACATGCATGAGGACAGCCAGAAGGCGCGCGACGCCTTTGTCGAAACCGGCACGGTGGCGAAATTCTGATGCTGGGATCCGAACTTCCGAATTTTCGCATCCTCGCCCCCTTTAGGGGGAGAGGATACGAAGCCTTGGACCGGCGCAAGCCGGGCTTAGGCGCAGTTGGAGAGGGGGAGCGCGAAGCATCGCTTCGCGGGCGCGCTCCGCGCGCCATCCCCCTCACCCAGCTCCGACTAGGCAGCACGCTGCCAAGTCTGCGCAACCCTCTCCCCCTTCCAGGGGGCGAGGGGAAAAGGACGCGATGATGGATCTCGCCTACACTCCCGAACAACAGGCCTTCCGCGCCGAAGTCCGCGCGTGGATGGAGTCGAACGTTCCCCGCGCACCGCTCCTCACACTGGAGCGCGAGGAGGGCTATCGCCAGCATGTCGAATGGGAGCGCAAGCTCGCCTCCGGCAATTGGGGCATGGTCACCTGGCCGGAGGCCTATGGCGGGCGCGGACTCGACCTGATCCAGTGGCTGATCTTCGAAGAGGAATATTATCGCGCCGGTGCACCGCTGCGCGCCAATCAGAACGGCATCTTCCTGCTCGGCCCCACGATCATGGAGTTCGGCACCGACGAACAAAAGGCGCGCTTCCTGACGCCCATGGCCAAGGGCGAAGTGATCTGGGCGCAGGCCTGGTCCGAACCCAATGCGGGATCGGACATGGCGGCGATCACCAGCAAGGCGATCCGCGACGGCGATCATTATGTGATCACGGGCCAAAAGACCTGGTCGAGCCGTGCCAGCTTTGCCGACTGGGGTTTCGGCCTGTTTCGCACCGATCCGGACTCGAAGCGCCACAAGGGGCTGAGCTTCATCCTGTTCGATCTCAACGCCCCCGGCGTCACCCGTCGCCCGATCCGCCAGCTCCACGGTGATCCCGGTTTCGCCGAACTGTTCTTCGACGAAGTGCGCGTGCCCGTCGCCAACCGCATCGCCGGAGAAGGCGAAGGGTGGAACGTCGCGATGGCGACTGCGGGCTTCGAACGCGGGCTCATGCTGCGCTCGCCCGCCCGTTTCCAGGCGGCGGCGGCGCGGCTGGTGGCGCTGTTCCGCGCGCATCAGGACAAGGCATCGCCCGCCGCGCGCGAACAGGTGATGCAGGCATGGATGGATGCGCAGGCCTATGCCTACAACACCTATGCCGTCGCCTCGCAGATCATGGCGGGCGGCCATATCGGCGCGGAAGCGAGCCTCAACAAGATCTTCTGGTCGGAACTGGACCGCGCAATGCACCGCACCGCGATGCAATTGCTGGGCGCCGCCGCCGAGCTACGCCATCTGGACGATGGTGGGATCAATAGCTGGCTCGAAGGCTATATCTTCTCGCTCTCCGGCCCGATCTATGCCGGATCGAACGAAATCCAGCGCAACATCATCGCCGAGCGCCTGCTCGGGCTGCCGAGGTAACGGCCATGGATTTCACGATTTCGGAAGATCAGGCGACGCTGGCGCAGGGCGTTCGCGACTATCTGGCGGGCGTTCACGGCCCGGAAACGCTGCGCGCGCTCGATACCGAAGAAAGCCGCCGTTCCGATGCGGTCTGGCAGGGCCTCACCGAGATGGGCCTGCCGGGCCTGCTGGTTCCGGAAGCGCAGGGCGGGCTCGGCCTGTCGCTGCTCGACGGTGTCGGGATCGCGATCGAGCTCGGCCGCGCGGGCGTCGCCGAACCCATTGCCGATACCGCGCTGGTCGCCGCACCGTTGCTCGCGGCGGCCGGTGGACAGGATGCGTTGCTCGAACGCGTCGCTGCAGGCAGCGCGAAAGTGGCGCTCCAGCATCCCGTCAATCCCTGGACCGCCGATCTCGATGCCGCGAGCCATGTCCTGTCCGCAGATGGTGACGTCCTGCTGCTCGCCGAGCGCGGCGGCACGGTGCAGCCGCTCGACAGCGTCGACCCGCTCCGTCGCCTGTTCGTGCGCGCGGCGAGCAACGGCGCGGCCATCGGACCGGCAGGCGCGCTGCTCGATCACGCCGCGCTGATCGCCGCCGCGCAGCAGATCGGCATTGCCGAGGCCATGCTCGCCCAGGCGACCGACTATGCGAAGACCCGCACCCAGTTCGGCCAGCCAATCGGCAGCTTCCAGGCGGTCAAGCATCATCTGGCGAGCGCCGCGGTGAAGATCGCTTTCGCGCGGCCCGTGGTCCAGCGCGCGGCGATCGCGCTCGGCGAAGGCGCCACCCATGCTGCGGTCCATGTCAGCCACGCCAAGCTCGCCGCGTCCGACGCCGCCTGGGTGACCGCGGAGACCGCGATCCAGGTCCATGGCGCGATGGGCTATACCTATGAGGTCGACCTGCATTTCTGGATGAAGCGCGCCTGGGCGCTCGCATCCGCCTGGGGCGATCGCGCCTTCCATCTTGGCCGGATCGACGCCGCGGTGATCGGTGGCGCGCTTCCGATCGGCCCCGGCCACAGCTTCGCATAAGGAACCACAATAATGGCGGAAGCCTATATCATCGACGCGGTCCGCACGCCGATCGGGCGCAAGAAGGGCAGCCTGGCACAGGTCCACCCCGCCGATCTCGGCGCGCATCCGATCAAGGCGCTGATCGCCCGCACCGGCATCGACGCCAATCTGGTCGACGATGTCGTCTGGGGCTGCTGCGACACGATCGGGCCACAGGCCGGCGATATCGGCCGCACCGCCTGGCTGGTGGCCGGGCTGCCCGAACATGTGCCCGGCGTCACCATCGACCGGCAATGCGGATCCTCGCAACAGGCGGTGCATTTCGCGGCGCAGGGCGTGATGAGCGGCACGCAGGATCTGGTGGTCGCGGGCGGCAGCCAGGCGATGAACGCGATCCCGATCTCGGCGGCGATGTTCGCCGGCCAGCCCTATGGCTTCGACAGTCCGTTCCTGGGCTCGCCGGGCTGGCTCGCACGCTATGGCGACGAGGAAGTCAACCAGATCCGCTCGGCCGAGATGATCGCCGACAAATGGAACATCACCCGCGACGCGATGGAGGCGTTCGCGGTGGAATCGCACGGCCGCGCGCAGCGCGCGATCGACAATGGCTGGTTCAAGGCGGAGATCGCACCGCTCGACGGGCTCGACACCGACGAGACCGTCCGCCCCGGCACGACATTGGAGGGGCTCGCCGCACTCAGGACGGTGCGCGAGGGTGGCGCGATCACCGCCGGCATCGCCAGTCAGAATTGCGACGGTGCGGCAGCCCTGCTCATCGCCAGCGAAGCGGCGGTGAAGGCGCATGGCCTGAATCCGCGCGCGCGCATCCACCATATCTCGGTGCGCGCCGACAATCCCATCTGGATGCTGACCGGCCCGATCCCCGCGACCCGATATGCGTTGCAGAAGGCCGGCATGTCGGTCGACGATATCGACCTGTTCGAATGCAACGAGGCCTTCGCATCGATCCCGATGGCCTGGATGCAGGAACTGGGCGTGCCGCATGAGAAGGTCAATGTCCAGGGCGGCGCGATCGCGCTCGGCCATCCGATCGGCGCCACCGGCGCGCGGCTGATGACCACTTTGCTCGGCGCGCTCGAACGCACCGGCGGGCGCTACGGCCTGCAGACTATGTGCGAAGGCGGCGGCCAGGCCAACGTCACTATCATCGAAAGGCTCTAGGACCCATGGGTATCTGCGACGGGCGGACCGTCATCATCACCGGCGCGGCGCGCGGGCTCGGCCGCGCCTATGCGCTCGCCTTCGCCGTCGAAGGCGCCAATGTCGTCGTCAACGATATCGGCACCAGCCTGTCGGGCGAAGGCCGCGACACATCGGCCGCCGATGGCGTCGTCGCGGAGATCGTCGCGGCGGGCGGCAATGCCGTCGCCAATTACGAGGACATCACCGACTGGGATGCGGCGAAGCGCATCGTCGATGCCGCCGTGACGGCATTCGGCGACCTGCATGTCGTCGTCAACAATGCCGGCATCGTGCGCGACCGCATGTTCGTTTCCGCCACGCCCGAGGAATGGGACGCGACGATGCATGTCCATCTGCGCGGCCATTTCTGCGTCAGCCGCCACGCGGTCGATTATTGGCGCGGCCAGCAAAAGGCAGGCAAACCGGTCGATGCGCGCATCATCAACACCACCAGCGGCGCCGGGCTGCAAGGATCGATCGCACAAGCGGCCTATTCGACCGCCAAGGGCGGCATCGCGGCGCTGACGCTCGTCCAGGCCGCCGAGCTCGGCCGTTACGGCATCACCGCCAACGCACTGGCGCCCGCCGCGCGCACCCGGATGACCGAACAGGCTTTTGCCGACAAGATGGCGACGGTCGAAAGCGGTTTCGACGTACAGGATCCCGCCAATATCGCGCCCGCCGTGGTCTGGCTCGGTTCCGCTCAATCGCGCCACGTCACCGGCTGCGTCTTCGAACTGGAGGGCGGCCGCATCACCATCGAGGATGGCTGGAACCTCGGCCCCACCGTGGAGAAACAGGCGAAATGGGCGCCCGCCGATATCGGCGCGGCGGTCGACGGGCTGCTCGCCGCCCGCGCCGCGCCGCGCAAGGTGTGGGGCAGCTAGGATGCATTTCGCCTTCACCGACGAACAGGCGATGATCGCCGAAACGGCGAAGGCGTTCTTTGCCGAGAATGCGACAAGCGAACGCACGCGCGCCGCGATGGCGGCGGACGGCGTCGATCGGGCTCTGTGGCAGGCCTTCACCGGCGAACTGGGGTTGGCCGGGGTCGCGCTGCCCGAGGATCAGGGCGGCGTCGGGCTCGGCATGGTCGAATTCGCGATCCTGGCCGAACAGTCCGGCGGGCAGGTCGCCGCCCTGCCCTTTCTCTCCAGCCTCGGCCTTGCCGCCCCCGCCATCCTCGCGGGCGGCACGGACGCGCAGAAGAACTGGCTGCCGATGCTCGCGGCGGGCGAGGCGAGCGCGAGCTTCGCGATCCTCGACAATGGAAAGCTGCTCGCCCCTCATGGCGCGACCGTGGATCTGTTCGTCGTTTCCACGGGCACCGGCGCCGCGATCGTCCGCCGCGACACGCCGGGGCTGACGGTCACGCCGCTCACCTCGATGGACCAGACACGCCCCTATGCGCGGATCGACATCGGCGATGCCATGCTCGATCCGCTCGCCGATCCGCGCGCCGCGATCTCGGCCGCACTCACCAGCGGCTGGCTCGCCATCGCCGCCGACGCATTGGGCGGCGCGCAGGCCTGTCTCGACCGCACCGTTGCCTATGCGCTGGAGCGCGCCCAGTTCGGCCGCGCGATCGGCAGTTTCCAGGCGGTCAAGCATCGGCTCGCCGATATGATGGTGGCGATCGAGCAGGCGCGCTCGGCGGTCTATTGGGCCGCTTGCGCGATCGACGAAGGGTCGGACGAGGCGGCGTTCGCCGTGCATGCCGCCAAGGCCTTTGCCTGCGACACCTATCATCATTGCGCAGGCGAAATGATCCAGCTCCATGGCGGGATCGGTTTCACCTGGGAGCATGACGCGCATCTCTATTTCAAGCGCGCGCGCAGCAATGCCAGCCTGCTCGGCACGCCCGACTGGCACCGCGAACAGATCGCGCAGCTCGCCGGACTGGACGAAGCGGCATGAGGCTCGGCTTTGCCCCCGAAGAAGAGGCGTTCCGTGCGGAAGCCGCTGCCTGGCTCAAAGCCGAGCTCAACGGCCCCTTCGCCGACGTCCGTGGCCTCACCAGCCTGACCGACGCACCCGAGCGGCGACGCGACTGGGAAAAGCGGCTGGGCGAAGCGGGCTGGAGCTGTGTCGGCTGGCCGAGCGCCTATGGCGGCCGTGACGCGACCTTGGCGCAGCAGGTGATCTTCGCCGAGGAATATGCGCGCGCGGGCGCCCCGCCCCGGCTCAACCATATCGGCATCGAGCTGGCTGGCCCCACTATCCTCGCCTTCGGCACCGAAGCGCAAAAGGCGCGTTTCCTGCCCGCGATCGCGCGCGGCGAGGAGATCTGGTGCCAGGGCTATTCTGAGCCCGGCGCCGGTTCCGATCTTGCCAATGTCCGCACAAAAGCGTGGCGGGACGGCGATGACTGGGTGATCGAGGGTCAGAAGGTCTGGACCAGCCTGGCGCAATTCTCCGACTGGATCTTCGTGATCGCGCGGACGGAAGAGGGTTCGAAGGGGCCGAAGGGCCTGTCCTTCCTGCTCGTGCCCGTCGACCAGCCGGGCGTCACCGTTCGCCCGATCCACCAGATCACCGGCGAGGCCGAATTCAACGAGACCTTTTTCGACGCCGCGCGCACGCCGGCCGCCAATATCCTGGGTGAGCCCGGACATGGCTGGGCGGTGGCGATGGCGCTGCTCGGCTTCGAGCGCGGTGTTTCGACGCTCGCGCAGCAAATGGGCTTCCGCAACGAGCTGAACGCGGTGATCGCCGCCGCGCGCGCCAATGGCGAGGCCAGGAACCCGCTGATCCGCCAGCGCATCGCCCAGGCGGAGATCGGGCTGAAGCTGATGCGCTATGGTGCGCTGCGCATGTTGAGCGATGCCGAGGGCGGCACGCTCGGCACCTCTGCGCTCACTTACAAGATCCAATGGGCGACATGGCGGCGCGATCTGGGCGAGCTGGCGATGGACGTACTCGGCCTGTCCGGCGAGACCGTCGAAGGGCATGACTATGCCTTTCCGATGCTGCCCAATCTGTTCCTCTATTCGCGTGCCGACACCATCTATGGCGGCACCAACGAGATCCAGCGCAACATCATCGCCGAGCGCGCGCTCGGCCTGCCGCGCGAACCGCGCGGCGACCTCAAGTGAAGGAACCGATCGTGGCAAGACCCGCCCCCGACTATCCCACGCCGACCGGCCTGCTGAAGGGCAAGACCATGCTGATCACCGCCGCGGCGGGAAGCGGCATCGGCGGCGCGGTGGCGCAGCGTGCGGCCGAGGAAGGCGCGACGCTGTTCCTGTCCGACATGCATGAACGCCGGCTGGGTGAAACCGCCGACCGGATCGCCGCGCTGGGCTTTGCCCGCCCCGGCACATTGGTGTGCGACGTCACCGACGAGGCACAGGTGCAGGCGCTGGTCGCCGCCGCGATCGCGGGCATGGGCCATGTCGATATCCTGATCAACAATGCCGGGCTGGGCGGCGCGGCGCCGGTGATCGAGATGACCGACGATCAGTGGCACAGGGTGCTCGACGTCACGCTGACCAGCGTGTTCCGGATGACGCGCGCGATCCTGCCGCACATGTATACGCGCCAGGCGGGGGCGATCGTCAACAACGCCTCGGTGCTCGGCTGGCGCGCACAGAAGCTGCAGGCGCATTATGCCGCGGCCAAGGCCGGGGTGATGGCCTTCACCCGCTGCTCCGCGCTCGAAGCCGCCGAACAGGGCGTGCGCATCAACGCGGTCTCGCCCAGCCTCGCCATGCATGCGTCGCTCTCCAAGGTCACGCCGCCCGGCCTGCTCGAGGAACTGACCGAGAAAGAGGCATTCGGCCGCTATGCCGAACCCTGGGAAGTGGCGAACGTCATGCTGTTCCTCGCCAGCGATCTGTCCTCCTACATGACCGGCGAAGTCGTCTCGGTCTCGAGCCAGCAGGCATGAGCGCGCGCATCTTCGAGACGCCGGCGGACCTGCTCGGCGCGGTCGGCGAGCGTTTCGGCCCCTCCACATGGGTGACGATCGAGCAGGAGCGCATCGACCTGTTTGCGCGCGCCACCGACGATCATCAATGGATCCATGTCGATCCCGAGCGCGCGAAGGACGGCCCGTTCGGCGGCACGATCGCGCACGGCTATCTGACGATGAGCCTGGTCAATCGCTTCCTGCCCGAACTGATCGAAGTGCGCGGCGTCGCGATGGGGATCAATATCGGCACGGACACGCTCCGCTTCCTCAATCCGGTCCGCGTCGGCAGCCGCATCCGCGGGGTCGGCGAACTGGTCAAGGCCGAGGAAGCCAAGGGCGGTATCCAGGCGGTGCTGCGCGTGACCGTCGAGATCGAGGGCGTCGAGAAACCCGCCTGCGTCGTCGACACGATCAGCCGCTTCTATCCCGTTTAGCGCCCCTTCTTGTCATTCCCGCGCACGCGGGAATCCAGGAGATGTCGATCATCAAGCTCTATGACACTGGCTTCCCGCGTACGCGGGAATGACAAGACTTCAAATCCCGTAGCCGCCGGAAACCGCGATCTGCTGGCCGGTGATATAGGCGGCTTTCGATGACGCGAGGAAGACCGCGGCATAGCCGATCTCTTCGGGCCGCCCCCAGCGCTTGATCGCCAGATTCTTGCGCGCATCGGCGGTCCATGCCGCATCGAAGACGCCCTGTTCGGTCAGCTCGAGAAACATGCCCGCCTCGATCACACCGATCAGGACGGTGTTCGCGCGGATGCCATATCGGCCTTCCTCGCGCGCGAATCCCTTCACCAGCGCCTCGTTCGCCGCCTTGGGCGCCACCGAAAGCCCATCCTTGGGCGGCCAGCGCAAATCGCCGGACGAACCGAGATGGACGATCGAACCGCCCCCCGCCCCGCGCATATGCGAGATGACGGCGCGGGCTGCGTTGAAGAAGCCGTGCACCTCGACATCGATGGCACGGCGCCATTGTTCGGCGGTGACGTCGGACAGATAGGCCTGATCGACAAGCGGCCCGGCCGCCCACACCATCGTATGGATCCGTCCATGTTCGGCAATCGCATCGGCGACCGCCACCGCCATTGCAACCTCGTCGGTCACGTCGCAGCGATGCAGGCTGGCAGTCCGCCCGATCGCCCCGATCGTCTCACGCAGATCATCGGCGCGACTCTGGTTGGAACGATATGCGATCGCGACATCGCTTCCCGCGCGCGCGAATTCGGTGGCCACGGCACTGCCGATGCCACCGGTCGCGCCGAATATCAGCGCTGCGCCTTCGTCGAAATCGTTGGTCGCCATCGCCTGTTGGCAGGCGTCGGTTCGCGAATTCATCGGCAATCAAGGCTCCTGCAAACATTTGGAAACGCTATCTTTGCTGGCACGTGCGGTGCTGGCAATGCATTTCGACTATGACGCTGCAATTGCCTTACGGATGCCCGGCGATAGGCTCTAGCGCGGCTCGCCGAAACTCCGCGCAATCTCCCCATCTCGCGTTCGGCGATCCTCGACCAGATGGCCGAGCGCCCTCAGCGCGGGCGCGTCGCTGACCGAATAGAGTACCGAATCCGCGCTGCCGTTGCGGTGGCTGTGCCATGCCCAGCCGGGTACGACGATCACGTCATTGCGCTGCCAGTCGAGTTCGACGCCATCGGCGATGGTGGTGCCGCTCCCCTCCAGGCAGACGAAGATCCGGGCAGCGGTCGTGCGCTGTTCGAGCGTGCGTTCGCCGGCACGCAGCATCTGCATGTGCACGCCCAGGGTGCGCAATACGCTGCCCCCGGTTTCAGGGCTGTAATATTCGACGATGACGCCGTCATGCGGCGATCCCTCGTCGTCGCGCAGCCGTTCGAGCAAGGCGCGCGTCGGTTCGTATTTGTAGAGGAATTGCGGCGATCCGCTGCCGCGCGCGACACGGTGCGACACCCAGTCGGGGCGCACGCCGCCGACGCCATAGGCATTGGCCGACCAGTCGACGCGCGGCTTCACCGTCTGGTATTTCTTCGCCACGCGCTGCCCGTCGACGATCTCGGCATAGTCGTTGAAGAAGAAATTGGTGCCCATCGTCCGGGTGAATGGCAGGTCGAGCGTGTCGAACCACATCACCGGTCCGTCGCCTTCATTGCCCGTCTCGTGCCAGGCCCCGCTGGGATTGGTGACGACGTCGCCGCGCTCCAGCGCGCTCTTGTCGCCCTCCACCGTGGTATAGGCGCCATTGCCCTCCAGCATCACGCGCGTCGCCGCGCCGACATGGCGATGCACCGGGGAAAGCTCGCCCGCCGGGATCACCTGGACGCCGCCGAACAGCCGGCGCGTGATCGTGCCGCTGCCGGGCAGACCGGGATTGGAGAACATCAGATTGCGCCGGTCGGCCTCCTCGATCGGGATCACTTCGGTCGCGGCAAAGCCCAGCGGCGAGAAATCGGCATAGCGCCAAATGCCCGGCCGTTCGGGATTTTCGGGCTCGAACGATTCATAGTCGTGCTTGAGCTTCCAGAAGCCGACAATGTCCTGCCGGCCGAGCGCGTCGCTCAGCGTCTCGCGATCGGTGATCTCGCTGATGGGATTGGTCGACATATCCGTCTCCTGTTCGTTCGATAGCATGATTTGAGACTGTCTTCAGCCCGCCGCCGGCGCCGCTTCGCCCGCCGCATTGCGCGGCGCGATCAGCAGCCCGATCAGGCTGAGCGCGCCGCAGGCCGACAGATAGAGGCCGACGGGCATCAGCCCCCCGCTCTGCGCCATGCTCTGCGCGGCATAGGGTGCCAGCGCCCCGCCCAGGATCGCCCCCAGGTTGAACGCCATCGACGCGCCGGTATAGCGCACCCGTGCAGGGAACAGGCCGGGCAGCCACGCGCCGAGCGGGCCATAGGCCAGCCCCATGCAGAGCAGCGCAATCGACAGATGGATGAAGGTCAGCCCGATCGAACCGCTTTCGATCAGCGGCGCCATCAGCGGCCCGGCAAGCGCCAGCGTGCCGATACAGCCGGCCATCAGCACCGTACGCGGCGAGAAACGATCGGACAGCATGCCCGACAGGACGATGCCGACCGCAAGAAAGACGGTTGCGCCGATCTGCGCCAGCAGGAATTCGTTGCGGCCATAATCGAGCGCGGTCGTGCCATATCCGAGCAGGAAAGCCGTCGCCATGTAGAAGATCGCGAAACAGGCGATGCCGCCCAGCGTGCCGCACAAAGTCGGGAACAGGTGATGGCGGACGACGGTCGCGATCGGCACCGCCTCGGGCGGCGCTTCTTCCAGCGCCGCGGCGAACGCCGGCGTTTCGGTGAGTTTCAGCCGCACCCACAGGCCGATACCGACGAGCAGCGCGCTGCCCAGGAACGGGATGCGCCAGCCCCAATCGTGCATCTGTTCGGTGGTGAGGCCCAGGCCGAGCAGCAGGAACATGCCGTTCGCCGCGATGAAGCCGATCGGTGCGCCCAGTTGCGGCACCATGCCGAAGCGGCCGCGCCAGCCCGGCGGTGCATTCTCGACCGCGAGCAGCGCCGCCCCGCCCCATTCGCCGCCCAGGCCGAGGCCCTGGCCCAGCCGCAACAGGCAGAGCAGCAGCGACGCCCACCAGCCGATGTCGTGATAGGTAGGCAGGAACGCGATCAGCACGGTCGATCCGCCCATCAGCAGCAGGGACGCGACCAGCGTCGATTTGCGTCCGATCCGGTCGCCGAAATGGCCGAACAGGATCGCGCCGACCGGTCGCGCGATAAAGGCGAGGCCGAAGCTGGCATAAGCCGCCAGCAACTGGGCGGACGGCGACGAGGATGGAAAGAAGAGCGGGCCGAAGAACAGGCTGGCCGCGACCGCGTAGATGAAGAAATCATAGAACTCGACGGCGGTGCCGACCAGGCTGGCCAGCAGCACCCGGCGTTGCTCCGGCGCGGACGGCGCCACCTGGCTCTGCATCTTCCCCTACCCCTTATGATGAATGCGGTCGTTGCGCCGTGATCATTGCAGGACGTTGCTGAGCCTCCCCAGCCCGTCGATCTCGATCGTCACCCGGTCGCCGGGGTTCAGATAGCGTGGCGGATCGAAGCCGATGCCGACGCCCGCGGGCGTGCCCGTCGCGATCACGTCGCCGGGCTGCAACGTGATGCCGGCGGACAGTGCCGCGATCAGCGTCGGGATGTCGAAGATCAGGTCGGCGGTGTTCGCGTCCTGGCGCAACTCGTCATTGACCCAGCAGCGGACATTGAGATTTTCGGGGTCGACCTCGTCGGCGGTCACCAGCCACGGCCCCATCGGGCAGAAAGTGTCGAGCGACTTGCCGATCAGCCATTGCTTGTGCGTGGACTGCAGATCGCGCGCCGTCATGTCGTTGACGATCATATAGCCCCAGACATGATCATAGGCGTCGGCCTTGGAGATGCCGCGGCCGCCCTTGCCGATCACCACCGCCAGTTCGGCCTCGTAATCCACCTTGTCGCTGACGCCGGCCGGATAAAGCATCGGCGCACCGTTCGCGATCACGCATTCGGGCAGTTTGGAAAAGACGATCGGCGCGGTCGGGATCGCTTCGCTGGCGTCCTTGGCCGAACTGTCGAAGCCGCTTTTGGTGAATTCATGGGCGTGGGCGTGATAATTCTTGCCGACGCAGAAGATGTTGCGCGCCGGACGCGGGATCGGTGCCAATATCTCGACCGACGACAGCGCGATACCCTCGCCCGAAGCCGACGGTAGGGTTCCTGCACGCACCAGCGAAAGCATGTCGGTTTCCAGCGGAAACGCCCTGCCCGCAGCCTCGTCGATGATCGCGGCGACCGACGCGCCGCCATGCCTGATCGTTGCCAGCTTCAAGTCACTCTCCCGATATCGGTGATGGTTCGGGACATGGCGGTATCCGAAGCGGCGAAACTGCCTGTCGACATCGGCTTGCCATCATGCTCCCTCCCCCGGCCCGTCTACGCGGGCGCGGACTCCTCCAAGCATGGAGCGTGCCAAGCCGGATGCGCCGGTGAATGCCGCATCATGGCCGTTTCCCCGGCACGCACGCTGTCACCTTTCTGATCCAGGTAACAGCCAGCTCGCCACAGGTGACATCAACCAGGGGCCCGAAAATCCCTGCTCGATCGTGGCATGGCGCGCCGGCGGGTCTTGGCACAGTCCATGCATCGTGTTGCCTCGAACCCGCACAGACGGGATCGAGGTTCACGCGGAGGGGGCAATCGATGAAGCCGCAGACAGCAGCCATTCTCGTCGCATTATCGACATCGGCGTTTTTTACCCCGCCCGGCTTCGCCCAAGCGGGCAAGCCCCAAACCGGAAAGCCCGCGGTCGACAAGGTCATGGCGCACAATGATCGCGCGCGATCGGGCTGGAACGCGCAGGAACGCGTGCTGACCCCCAACAACGTCGCGGGCGGCACTTTCGGCGCGGTCTGGTCCTCGCCGCAGCTCGACAGTTTCAACGGTCAGCCGCCGCGCATGTTCGCGGCACCGCTTTACCTTCACGCGCTCAAGCTGACCGGCGGGCAATATCGCGGCAAGACGCTCGCCGCCGCCATCGTCACCACCACCACCGGCTATGTCTACGCGATCAGCACCGCCGCGTCGGGGACGATCCAGCCGGGCACGATCCTGTGGAAGACCCGCCTGACCGAAGCGCCCTGCAACAAGGGTGCGATGGGCAATTACGGGACGGGCATCATCGACCCCAAAACCGGCCGCCTCTATGTGACGAGCTGCAGCAATCAGAGCGGCGAACAGGGCAGGAATATGTGGAGCGCCCATGCGCTCGATATCCGCAACGGCCAGCAGCTCACCGGCTGGCCGGTGGCGCTCAGCCAGACGATGATCGACCAGCCGTCGCTCAACCGCAACGGCAACCGGACGTGGAAAATGGGCCAGCCCTATCGCTACGTCCAGCGCGGCGCGCTCAATCTCAGCGCTGACGGGTCGCGCCTCTATCTCGCCTTCGGCGCCGATGCGGTCGGCTGGATGCTCGTGCTCGACACCAATGCCCGGAAAGTCGCCTCCGCCTTTTCGGCCACCCCCGACGACATCCAGGACGGCGGCGGCATGTGGGCGCAGGGCGGGCCCGCGCTCGACGATCAGGGCCGGCTCTACGTCACCACCGGATCCAACCTCTATGACGGCATCAAGCTCGGCTTCGAAAGCATGCATGCCGACAAGGAGAATAGCTGGTCGCATTCGATCCTTCAGTTCGAGGATGATCGCGCCGCCGGGCTGAAACTGACCGGCACCTATACACCGTACAATTACTGCCAGGCCGGCAAGGCCGATATCGATATCGGCAGCAGCCCGGCGATCGTCGTCGACCTGCCCGCCGGCACCTCCGCCACGCCCCGGCTGCTCACTTTGGGCGGAGGCAAACAGGGCAATATCTATCTGCTCGATCGCGACCACATGCCCGGCGGCCTCACCAAGCGCCAGCCCTGCTCGCTCGATCCGGCGACCGATCTGTCGCTGCTCTCACCCGACATCCAGCCCGAATGGAAACGGCGCGGCCCGATCAATCTCTTCAAGCCCTTTTCCGACGAATATGGCGCCTATGACCAGGCCAAGAGCCGGACATCGGCCTCTTATTATCGCGACGATGCGGGCGCGACCTGGATCTATGTGTCGGGCGCCAGCAAGAAGGGCGAATTCTTCAACACCAGCACGCCGCCGGGCCTCGCCAAGGTCAAGGTGGTGACCAGCCCCAACGCGCCCGCGCATCTGAAGGTCGATACGCTCGAAATGACGCTGACCTTCCACAATCCGGGATCGCCCGTCATCAGCAGCAATGGCGGCCGCGACGCGATCATCTGGATGGTCGATCAGAATGCCGCGCGCACCGTCAGCCTCTACGCCGCCAAGCCGCCCAGGCCGATCCTCTATGCCTTCGATGCGGTCAGCCTGAAACCGATCTGGAAAAGCACCGAGGGAGAACTGTTCCCGACCGGAAATTACGGCGAACCGACGGTGGTCGACGGCCTTGTGCTCGTCGGGACCGACCGGCTCCAGGCCTATGGCCTGAAAGCGAAATGACGCGGCGCCGCGTACCCTGGATAGCGGCGGCAACCATGCTGGTCGCCGGGATGGCAGTGCCGCTCCACGCCGAAGCGCCCAGGGGCTTCACGTCGCTGTTCGACGGCAAGAGCCTCAAGGGATGGCGCGGCGATCCCACGCTCTGGTCGGTGCGCGACGGCGCGATCACCGGCGGGTCGGACCAGCCCATCCCGAAAATGTCGTTCCTGATCAACGACCGCGTCTATTCGGATTTCGAACTGCATCTGCGATTCCGCTTCGAGAAGGACGGCAATTCGGGCGTCCAGTTCCGCAGCGCGGTCAGCGACACCGGCCCCTATATGGTTGCCGGTTACCAGGCCAATGTCGTCCCGCCCGACCAGCTCGTCCGCTATGCGATGCTCTACGACAATCTCGGCCGCAACGAGATCGGGCTGCTCAGCGAGAAGGTCGAGATCGGCGTTGCCGACGGTAAACCATCCCGCATGATCAAGGCGTCGGTCAATCCGGTCGCCGCCTTGCTCGCCGGCTATCGCCCCTATCCGCAATGGAATGACTATGTCGTCATCGCCTATGGCGATCGCATCGTCCACGCGATCAACGGCCAGCTTGCGCTCGATGCGGTGGACAAGGATCCCAAGGGCGCGCGCAGCGGAATCTTCGCGCTGCAGCTCGATTTCGGCAAGCCGATGCGGGTCCAGTTCAAGGATATCGCGGTGAAGCGGCTCAAGGCGCCGCCCCGGATCGACGGCCGCTTCGTCTCGACGCCCGGTGCGCCCGAAACGACGCCCGCCATTCCCAAAAGACCACCCAAGCCACCGCAATGAGGCACTTCGGTATCCCCCACCCTCTCCTCCCCATCTCAGATGGGGAGGGGGACCACGCTGCGAAGCGGCGTGGTGGAGGGGAAATGCGATATCGTGGCTTCGCAGGGTTCTGGAGCGATCTGCCCCTATCATTTCCGACAAACGCGGCATCGACGGACGCACCGCATTTCCCCTCCACCACTCCGGCTCACGCCGGAGCGGTCCCCCTCCCCGCGCTGAAGCGCAGGGAGGAGAAGCTTGCCCCGAACCAAATACTCGCATCACGAGAAGACAGGAGAGACATATGACCGGCACCAGGCACGGATATTGGAAACTTGCCGGGCTGACGGCGCTTGCGCTGACCACGATCGCCCCGCTCCACGCTCAGAAATCATCCCCCGCAAAATCGACCGCGGTCCCCGCCGGCTTCACATCGCTGTTCGACGGCAAGAGCCTCAAGGGCTGGCGCGGCGATCCGACGCTCTGGTCGGTACGCGACGGCGCGATCACCGGCGGGTCGGATGCTCCGATCGCTGCCAACACCTTCCTGATCCTCGACAAGCCCTATGCCAATTTCGAGATCCGCTTCAAATATCGCTGGCTGTCGGCCGAGGGCAATTCGGGCCTGCAATTCCGCAGCGGCCAGATGGAGGGCAATCACGTCCTCACCGGACTGCAGACCAACGTCACCCCCACCAGCGTCCCGCCCGAGCGCTTCGGCATGCTCTACAACGAAACCGGCGATCGCCAGGAAATGGCGCTGCTCGGTCAAAAGGCGGTGATCACCCGGCGCAGCGCCAATGGCGCGGGCACCGGCCGCGTCGTGCGGACGGTGACGGGCATGCTCAACGACCGCGCGGCGATCATCGGCTCGATCCGTCCCAATCCCGAATGGAACGAAGTCGTGCTGATCGCCTATGACAATCGCATGGTCTCCGCGATCAACGGGCTGCTCGCCTATGATGCGCTCGACAACGATCCCGTCGGCAAGCGCGACGGCCTGTTCGGCATCCAGCTCCACAAGGGGCCGTCGATGTGGATCCAGTATAAGGACATCGTGATCAAGCCACTGACCGCGATGCCTGCGATCGACGAGCGCTTCAAATCCACCCCGAGCGCCGCGCCCGCCCCGACCAGGACATACAAGGATTCGACGCGGGCCGCGCTGCCCGACGTCGCCCTTCCGGAATAGGAGCCGCCCCCGGTCGTGGCC